>NZ_JCAKNE010000042.1:0-23528 GCF_059515965.1 Propioniciclava sp. LT432
TGCATATTGCGCTCGGTGAGGGCCGGTGTTCCGTTGTGGGGTGAGCCAGTGGTCCGGTGGGCGGTGAGCCACGGCGACGGGGCGCGGTGGACCGTGGCGGCGCTCGGGTTTTCGTGTGGGACGTTCGTCGCGCCGTGCCGTTGGGGTACGGCGTGACGAGAGGAAGTCGCCTTCATGGTCGACTACAAACAGATCCTTCGGCTGCGAGCTGAGGGGGTCAGTCAGCGTGGGATCGCGGACGTGTTGGGGTGTTCCCGTAACACGGTGGCGGCGGTGTTCACTGCGGCGGACTCGGCGGGGGTCGGGTTCGAGCAGGTGACGGACCTCGGGGCTGACGAGGTCCGCCGGCTGTTGCTGCCCGAACCGGCCAAGCCGGACTCGGACCGGGCCACACCAGACTTCGAGCACGTGCACCGGGAGCTGGGACGGCCGTCGGTGACGCTGCTGGTGTTGTGGAACGAGTACGTGGCCAACTGCCGCGCCACCGGCGAGGTGCCCTACCAGTACTCGTTCTTCAACGAACAGTACCGGCGGTGGGCGAAGGCCACCGGCGCGTCGATGCGGATCCAGCGCAACCCGGGCGAGTCGATCGAGGTCGACTGGGCCGGGGACCCGATGGCCTACGCCGACCCGCTGACCGGCGAACCACGACAGGGGTGGGTGTTCGTGGCCGCACTGTCGTATTCGGCCTACACGTATGTGGAGGCGTTCCCGGACATGACGCTCGGGTCGTGGATCGACGCGCACGTGCACGCCCTGGAGGATTTCGGGGGTGCTGCCCGGCTCCTGGTGCCGGACAACCTGCGGACCGGGGTGTCCCGGTCGGACCGCTACGAGCCGGCGTTGAACCCCGCCTATGCCCGGTTGGCCGAGCATTACGGCACCGCGGTCATCCCGGCCAGGGTGAAACGTCCCCGCGACAAGGCAGTGGTCGAAGGGAGCGTCCGGTTCGTCGCGGGGCAGGTCGCGGCGGTGCTCCGCAATCGGCAGTTCGTCGGGTTGGCCGAGTTGAACGAGGCCATCTTCGCCGAAGTCGCTGCCATCAACGCGCGTCCGTTCCAGAAGCGGGAGGACTCCCGGCAGATCGTGTTCGAACGCGACGAGAAGCCACTGTTGCAACCGCTGCCGCCGGTCCGGTTCGAGTTGGCCGAGCTCCGCAAGGCCAAGGTCGGCCCGAACTACCACGTCCAGGTCGACAAGAACTTCTACTCCGTCCCTTCCCGGTTGATCGGCCAATCCCTGGATGTGCGCCTCACCACGAGCATCGTGGAGGTCTTCGACGGGATCGAGCGGGTCGCGTCCCACCCCCGCTTCCAAGGGGTGTCGGGCCGGTATGCGACCCTGCCGGCCCACATGCCCGCCACCCACCGCAGCCGACTGGTCGACTGGACGCCGGAACGATTCGAGCAGTGGGCCGCCACGGTGGGCCCGAACACCCAAGCGGCGATCGGGGCGATCCTGGCGTCCCGCCAGATCGTCGAGCAGTCCTACCGGTCCTGTCTGGGGGTGATGTCGCTGGCCACCAAGCCCGGCGGCATGGCCCGCCTGGAGGACACCTGCACGCGGGCGTTGGCGGCCACCCCCGCCCCCTCCTACACGCTCATCAAGAAGCTGTGGACCGGCTGGACCCCACCCACCCAAGCCCCGCCGGCCCCCTCCCTGGGCGACGCCGGCTATGTCCGCGGCAGCGACTACTACGGGAGCCGAGCATGATCGATGTGGAAACCCTCACCCGCTTGAAGACGATGCGATTGTCCGGGATGGCCGAGTACTTCGAGAACCTCGCCGACACCACGACCGCCGCCACCCTGACCGGTCCAGAGTTGGTCAAACAGGCCGTCGACTGGGAATACGAGAGACGCCGCGACAGCAAGCTGCACCGGCTCCGCCGCCAAGCCTGCCTCGCCCAACCCGCCGCCGACCTGACCGACCTGAAAGCCATGCCCGGCCGCAGCATGGACCTCGAGCTGATCCACCGGCTCGCGGTCGGCGCCTACCTGGTCAAGCACCAAGACGTCATCCTGCAAGGACCCACCGGCGCGGGGAAGACCTACGTCGCCTGCGCGCTGGGGAACAAGGCCTGCCAGCAGTACCGCAAGGTGCTCTACCTGCCCGCCGGGGAACTGTTCGACCGGATCACCATCGCCGAACGGACCGGGGACAAGAAGCGCTGCCTCGACACCCTGGTCAACGTCGAGTTGTTGATCATCGATGACTGGTTCCTCACCCCGCCCACCCGGGTCCAGGTCCAGCAGTTGCACACCCTGATCGACCGACGACACAAGACCGCCTCCACGATCTACTGCTCCCAGCTACCACCGGGCCAGTGGCACGACCGGATGGAAGAGAAGATCCTCGCCGACGCCATCGTCGACCGGATCACCACCAACGCGCACGCCACCGTCCTGGACTGTGACGACTCCCTGCGCAAACACTTCACTCACCTGCAGTAACCACAGCGCTGGGGCGGCCCAAGCGGCCGCCCCAGCACCATGGCAACCCATCCCGTCGACGTGGCCCACCGATCCCCGGAACACTGGCTCACCCCCCAGCGGAACACCGGCCCTCAGCAAGCGCAATATCCAGCCGAAAGGCAACAGCACTTGCACCACTCCCCCGCCGGGCCTTGACCGTCCTCACACCCGACGCTGACACTCGACCCAACAATTGGTCTGGCAGGAGGCGGACGCCATGGCAGGCAACCAGTCGACGGACTCCCGTGCTCGGCGCGTTCGTACTGTGGAGCGGACGGTGATGCCCGTCGAGCTTGGTGACGACGGGGCCGACCAATGCCCAACGACCAGCGCCGGGCCGCGGCGTTGAGCTGGCCAGGGGCAGTACCAGAGGACGAGCAGTGTCTTGCCGCGCTAGGTTCGCAGGACCCTCTCATCGCCGATCGGAGCCCCGTGAAAACCCGCCCTCTCGCCTCCCTCATCGCCATTCTGCTTCTGCTTGCCGGCTGCTCGGCACCGACCCAACAAGCCACCACCACCGCTCCGGCAACCCCGGCCGGCGCTGCCACCACAGAGCCTGCCAAGCCCTTGAGCTTGAACGGCTCCTGGAAGCAGTCCAACTCGCAGGCCAAGGACGCGTGGCAGACTGCCGTCATCCAGAGCGACACCATCGAAGTGTTCTTCATCACCGATTCGGGCGATGCCAAGACGCTCTACTGGTCCGGCACTTTCGCCGCCCCCACCTCACCGGAAGACGCGCACAAGTGGGAGTCGAAGAACGATCGTTCGAAGACTGACAAGTCCATCCTCGGCGCCCAGTCCGACACCAAGGAGTTCAGCTATTCACGAGGGGAGCTGAGCTGGGATGTGACCATGATGGGAACCACCGTGACCGTGCGGGCGAATCGGACCGGTGACGCACCGGCAGCTTCCAGCTCTGTCACGCCGAGCGACGCCGCTCCCGCCTCAACCTTCGCCGACGGCGTCCTGACGACTCCCGACATGCGCATCGAGATCACCGACCACAAGGTCGTCCCGGTCGGCAAGAAGGGCAACGACTACGGCACCAAGCCGGTCCTGGCGTTCTGGTTCGACATCACGAACCTGGGTGACAAGGACATCACGCCCCTCGACGCCGTCATGGCCTTCACTGCGTATCAGGACAACAACCCCAACGCGGAGAACGAGTTGGAGGTGGCATCGGCGCCCGACGATTCCCTCCTGGACAGCCAGATGGAGAAGATCAAGAAGGGCGGCACCGTCAAGGGCGCCATCGCCTACGAGTTGGACGATGAGACCACTCCCGTCGACCTCGTCGCCACCACGAACTTCGGATCGACCGAGATCGGCCGCACCAGCTACCCGATCAAGTAGCCCACGCTGAGGGCCTGGGACAGCCCACAGGTCGCTATCCCAGGCCCCTCCGCCGCACGAACCCCACGATGGCCACCCACAACCCGATCGGCCACAGCACCCACGGGATGTAGTGGGCCAGCATGAACGCCCGCTTCCAGCCGGCCTCGACCTGGAGGATCGGGTTCGAGATCCCCTGCATCGTGAACGTCACCAACTGCCAAGCGGTGTAGCCGATGATGAGCGACAACACGAGGGCGCCGATCGAGGCCACCGCGACGACGAGTCGTGGCGGGATGCGGCGTCCGGCCAGGCCCGGCACCCAGCTCGGCCACACCTCACCCCACGGCCGCACCAGAGCCAGCGGCAGGATCGAGGTGATCACTTCCACCACGATCAACACTCCGACATAGGTGAGCGGCCCCGGCGAGCGGAATTCCGCCGCCAGCGACCACCCCGCCCCCCACGCGAGCATGTGCAGGCGCCAGATCACCGGCAGGAGTCCGCCGATGACGGACGCCCACGCGGCCACGACGGCCCATCGCTGCGGCGGTTTTAACATCGTGGTTCTAAAACCCATGCTCTAAAACTAGATTTAGGCTGGTCGCATGGCAAGACCCGCGCGCTTCTCCCCCGACGACGTCATGGACGCCGCGGCGTCCGCCGTCGCCACCCACGGCCGCGGCGCCACCCTGACCCAGGTCTCCGAAGCGCTCGGCGGGCCGACGGGGTCGATCTACCACCGGTTCGCCTCCCGCGACGAGCTCATGGCGTCGCTGTGGATCCGGTCGATCCGTCGCTTCCACGTCGGCCTCCTCGCGGCCTACGCCCTGCCCGACCCCCGCGAGGCGCTGCTGGCCGCGACGCGGCACATTCCCCGCTGGTGCCGCGACCACCCGGTCGAGGCGCTGAGCATGACCCTCCATCGGCAGCCCGTACTCGCGGCGTCCGGCCCGGCCTCGCTCCGCGAGGACGTCCGCCACATCAACGACGAGGTGGACGACGCCCTGCACGCGCTCGTTTCGGCCCGGTTCCGGAAGGATGACGACGACGGTTTCCGGCTGTTGATGGTGGCCACGCGGATGAGTCCCTACGGGCTCGTCCGCCCATTCGTGGGCGGCGAGGTGCCGGAGTGGCTCGACGACGTGTGTGTCGCGGCCGCGACGGGCATCCTGGCGCTGGGCGATCGGCCCTGACTGGGGTTGTTCACAATTTTTCGTACGCGTGTTCCTTTTGTCAGTGGGGCGTCGTAGCGTTGTGCCATGAGCAGTTCACCCCCGCTGTTGAGCACCGACGAGGTGCTCGCGCGCGTTCGTGAACTCCTCGACTCGGTCGACCACGGGCGCCGCAAGCGGCTCGACGCCGAGGCGCGCCTCGCGCTCGTGTCGGACGCCGTGGCCATCGGACGGCAGGTGGAGGCGCTGCGTGCGGTGCTGATCGCCGAGGCCGATCGCGCGAAGGCGGCTGAGGTGGCGCGGGGCACGAGCATCCAGTCGATGCTCGCGAGTTCCGCGCAGGTGACCGCCGGCGAGGCCACGGGGTGGGTGTTCGCGGGCAAGGACGTGAACGCACGCCCGGGCGTCCGGGCCGCCACGCTGTCCGGCGAGGTGAGCGTCAAGCAGGCTCGGTCGATCGAGAAGGTGATGGGTACCCTGCCCAGCACGTTGTCGGACGGGCAGCGTGAGCGGGCCGAGCACTTCCTGCTCGAGAAGGCGCAGTCGATGGACGCCAAGGGCTTGGCCGGCCAGGCCGCAGCCGTGCTGGAGGAGGTCGCCCCTGAGGTCGACGCGGTCGAGGAGGAGATGTCCCGCCTCGAGATCGAGCGCAAGCAGGCGTGGGCCGCCCGCTCGTTCACGATCACGCCCGACGGGGCCGGCAGCATGATCATCCGCGGGCAGCTGCCGATCTTGGAGGGCGAGGCCCTCAAACGACTCGTCGACAGCTACTCGACCACGAACCGGCACGCCCTCGAAGCCGCGAGCCCTGTCGGCGGGGCCGACCGAGGCGCGGCGGAGCAGCGCACCTTTGAGCAGCGCGGAGCGGAAGGCTTGATCGCCCTGGTCAATGCGCACCTCGTCGAAGGCGGCGGCGGCGCTCGTTCGGGTTCTCGTACCGGGGGTCCGACGGTCATCGTCACCATGAGCCTGGACCTCCTGCACGCCCAGCAGGAGCAGGCGGGCACGCTGTCGAGCGGTGAGCAGGTCTCCCCGGGCGAACTGCGGCGGTTGCTGTGCGACTGCGAGGTCATCCCAGCCGTGCTCGGTTCAGCGAGCGAGCCACTCGACGTCGGGCGCTCCGAGCGGCTCGTGAACCGTCGGCTCCGCCGGGCGTTGGAGCTCCGCGACGGCGGATGCGTCTTCCCGGGATGCGAGGCGGGCGTGGCGGTGTGTGAGGCGCACCACATCATTCCGTGGTACCTCGGCGGCGAGACGAACATGTCGAACCTGGTCCTGCTGTGCCCGCACCACCACGGCACCGTCGAGCCGCTGCGGTTCTGGCCGTCGAACTCCAGGCCCCGCCGGTGGCAGGTCAGCATGGGCGACGACGGCCACGCGGACTTCCTCCCACCCCGGCTGGCCGGCCAACCCGAGCCTCCGCCGCCGGTCCGCCACCAACGGATCCTCGCCAAGGTCGAGCGCGGCGCGCGCACCACGGAGCGCCCCCACGGGGCCGCAAGCGCCGCCGAGGTATCGCGTCGGCCGAACCCACTGCGGGTGGTGCGTCGGCAGTGAGGGAACGCCTCTCACCTGACGGGGAGCACCCCTCCGCGATGAGCAACCGGTCGCCGACCGGGCCACTGTCGACCCCCGCAGGCTGGGCCACTGCCGCGCCGCTGGGGTCAGTCCGTCCCGTACTCCTCGTCCTCGATCCCCTTGATGATGTTGAACCGATCGGCGTAGATCCCGCCCTTGAACTCGGCACCCAGGAAGGCGTCGGTGATGGCGAACGCCATCTCGGGAGCGACCACGAACGCGCCGAAGGCGATGATCTGGGTGCCGTTGTGCTCGCGCGTGTGGCGGGCGGTGAACGGCTCCGAACAGACGGCGGCGCGGATGCCCCGCACCTTGTTCGCGGAGATGGAGATGCCGATGCCGGTGCCGCAGATCAGGACGCCCCGGTCCACCTTCTCGTCCCGGATCAGGTGGGCGACCTGCTTGGCGTAGTGGGCCGAGTACTCGGCCTCACCGGTGCCGTCCCACCCGACGTCGACCACTTCGTGGCCGCTCTCCTGCAGGTGGGCGACGACCTTGTCCTTCAGCCCGTGCCCGGATGAGTCACACCCGATGGCGATCTTCACGACTACTCCCCCTTCAGTGCGCGGTCGGCGGCGGCGCGGACGCCGTCGCTCACGATGGTCTCGGCGAGCTGGACGACCCGCGTCACGAACTCCTCGTGCGCGACCAGGTCGTTCGGCAGGAACCCGCCGCCCAGGATGGCCCGCACGTGCGTGCTGACGTCGGTCGCGCCGGCGGTGGCCGCGCGGAGCGCCTCGATCTTCGGCTCGATCATCGCGTCGGCCACGGGGCCGGGCTCGAAACCGGCCGGCGGGCACACACAGCAGATCCACGCGGCCACGGTCAGGGCCAACTGCTCGGGCATCCGGCCCTTCTCCAACAGCTCGACGGCCGGGATGGGAACGCGCTGAACCAGCTTGGTGGAGCCGTCCGAGCCCACGCGTGCCGTCTTGTCGCCCAGCACGGTGTTGTTCCATCGGGCGAACAGTTGCTCGATGTAGTGGTCGGGGTCGAAGCCCGACGGCAGGTCGATGCTGGGCAGGTACTCGTCGACCAGTGCCGTCCGGACGCACTGCTCGATGAAGTCCTGTCGACGCGAGTCCGGGATCGTCTCTTGGCGGTCCAAGCCGCCGAGGTAGGCGATGAGCGAGTGCCCGCCGTTGAGCAGGCGGAGCTTCACCAGCTCGTACTTCTCGACCTCGTCGCTGAAGATCGCACCCGCCGCCTCCCAGCGCGGGCGTCCGGCCGCGAACTTGTCCTCGATCACCCACATGGTGAACAGCTCGGCCGGCACCGGGCAGGCGTCCTCGACGCCGAGCACCCGAGCGGCCACCTCGCGCGTCGAGTCCGTGGGAGCCGGGACGATCCGGTCCACCATCGCGTTGGGGAACGTGACCGACGTGGCCAGCCACTCCATGACCTCCGGCGCAGCGCCGGCCGCCTCGAGGAACTGGGTCAGCATCGCGTGGGTCGTGTGGCCGGCCGACAGCATGTTGTCGCACGACAGCACGGTGATCGGGGCAGGGTTCTCGGCGTGACGGCGGATCAGCCCGTAGGCGATCTGCCCCAGCGGCGACTTCGGGTTCGCCCCACCGTCGGCGAGGTCGGCGGCGATGGCGGGCGAGGTCGTGTCGAGCCGTCCGGTACGCGAGTCGAGGTGGTAACCGGCCTCGGAGATCGTCAGCGTCAGGATCTTGTGGTGCGGGTCCGCGATCGCGGCCAACACCTCCGGGCCGTCCTCGGCGGCGACGAGCGTGCGCCGGTGGACGTCCACGACGCCGACCTCCTCGGCGCCGGGGTCGAGGGTGACCACGCTGTAGCGGTGGTCCTGGGCCTCCATGGCGTCCGTCACGCGCCGCGAACGGTTCGCGATGCCGACGATCCCCCAGTCGCCGGGCTCCTCGGCCAGCGCGATCGCGGTGTAGACCGCGGCGTGCGCCCGGTGGAAGTTGCCCAGGCCGAAGTGGACGATGCCCGTCTGCGCCGGTGCGCTCGCCCCGATCTGGTGGCCGGTGATGTCGGTGGTGCTGTTCAGTCGAGTCATGGCTCGGTGTGCTTCCTAACGGTCGACGCGGGCGGAACCGCCGCCCGCGAGCTTGAGGACTTCGGCCTTGGTGGCCATGGACGTGTCACCCGGCGTGGTCATCGCCAGCGCGCCATGCGCGGCGCCGTACTCGACCGCGGTCTGCAACGGCTGGCCGTCCAGCAGCCCGAAGATCAGGCCGGACGCGAAGGAGTCGCCACCGCCCACGCGGTCGAGGATCTCCAGCTCGCGGAACGTCGAGGTCACCACCCCGGTCTCCCGCGACCACGCCAGGGCACCCCAGCCGTTGCGCGAGGCCGAGTGGACCGTCCGCATCGTGTTCCCGATCACCTGGAAATTCGGGTACTCCGCCGCCGCCCGCTCGATCATGCGGGCGAAGCTGTCGGTCTCCAGGTCCGTGAGGCTATCGTCGACGCCCTCGACCTCGAGGCCCAGGCACGCCGTGAAGTCCTCCTCGTTGCCGATCATCACGTCGATGTAGGGGGCGATCGCCTTGTTGACCTCCTGGGCCTTCGCGTGGCCGCCGATCGCGTTCCACAGGCTGGGCCGATAATTCAGGTCGTAGGACACCACCGTGCCGTGCGCCTTGGCCGCCTTCACGACGTCGATCACCGTCTGCGCCGACGTCTCCGACAGCGCCGCGTAGATGCCGCCAGTGTGCAGCCAGCGCACGCCCAGCTCGCCGAACAGCCGGTCCAGGTCGAAGTCGGACGCCTGCGCCTGGCTGGCCGCGGTGTGCCCCCGGTCGGACACCCCCACCGCGCCACGCACGCCGAAGCCCCGCTCGGTGAAGTTCAGCCCGTTGCGGACCGTCCGGCCGATCCCGTCCGACTTCACCCAGTGCACGAACCGGGTGTCGACGCCACCGGCGAGCATGAAGTTCTCGACCAGCCGACCCACCTCGTTGTCGACGAGCCCGGTCAACACGGCCCCGCGCAGGCCGAAGCACGCGCGCAGGCCCCGGGTGACGTTGTACTCACCACCGCCCTCCCAGGCGGCGAAGGACCGCGCCGTGCGGATCCGGCCCTCACCGGGATCCAGGCGAAGCATCACCTCACCCAGCGACACCGCATCGAAGGCGCACTCCTCCACCGGACGCAACGCGACAGACATGACTCAGGCCTCCTCGATCGAACGGACGAGCGCGACCGCCGCGCGCGTGAGCTTCTCCAGCGCGGCGTAGTCGCGGGCCGCCAGCAGGTCACGCGGACACATCCACGAACCCCCGACCGCCGCGACACTGCCGACCGCCAGGTAATCAGCCAAGTTCTTCGGCCCCACCCCGCCGGTGGGCACGAAGCGGACATCGTGGAACGGCGCCGCCAACGCCTTGATGGCCGCCACCCCGCCCGAGGTCTCGGCGGGGAAGAACTTCACGGTGTCCAGCCCCAGCTCCACCGCCGCCTGCACCTCGGTCGCGGTCACCGCACCCGGCAGGACCGGCACCCCCAACTCCCTGCACCGCTCCACCACCGGCGCGGACAAGCCCGGCGACACGATGTAGCCGGCACCCGCCTCCACGGCTTGGTCGACCTGCGCCGGCGTCCGGACAGTGCCCGCCCCCACCAACAACCCGCCGTGGGCCGCCATGGCCTTGATCGCGTCCCGCGCCGCCGGCGTCCGGAACGTCACCTCCGCCACCGGGAGGCCACCGGCCACCAGCGCCTCCGCCAGTCCTGGCGCGGAGTCCGCATCATCGATCACCACCACCGGCACCAGCCGGTGCTCGAACAACGCTGCCAAGGGCGTCATCGTCAAACCTCTCTCGTCCGTCGTCTCGTTCGCACCGGTCAGCGCAGGTCGGTGACCGGCTTGTGGTCCATGTCGTCGAAGTCCTGGTTCTCGCCGGCCATCGCCCACACGAAGGCGTACGCGCGGGTGCCCACACCGGAGTGGATCGACCAGCTCGGCGAGATGACGCCCTGCTCGTTGGCCACCACCAGGTGCCGGGTCTCGTCCGGGTGCCCCATCAGGTGGATGACCCGGGCGTCGTCGGCGACGTCGAAGTAGAGGTAGGCCTCCATGCGCCGGTCGTGGGTGTGGGCGGGCATGGTGTTCCACATGCTGCCCTCGTGCAGGACCGTCACGCCCATCGAGATCTGGCAGCTGCGGATGCCGTCGGGGTGGATGTACCGGTTCAGCGTGCGGCGGTTGGACGTCGCCTGGTCACCCAGCTCCCGGATGTCGCTCTCGCCGGGGTTCACGCCCGTGGTGGGGAACTCGGCGTGCGCGGGCGCGGAGAACAGGTAGAACCGGCCCGGCGCGGCGAAGGTGACCTCGCGCGCACCGCGTCCGACGTAGAGGCATCCCTTGTTCCGGACGGCGTGCTCGGTGCCGTCCACGGTCACGACGGCGTCCGGGCCGACGTTCACGATGCCGAGCTCGCGGCGGTCGAGGAAGTGCTCGGCGCGCAGTTCGGCCGGCACCGGCAGGGCCAGCGGCTCGGCCTCGGGGACCGCACCTCCGATGATCACCCGGTCCTGGTGGCTGTAGACCAGCTTCACCTCGCCGGGCACGAACAGGTCCTCGATCAGGAAGCGCTCGCGCAGTTCGCTCGTGCCCATCATCGCGACGTGCTCGGGGGCGGTGGCGTAGCGGTTCTCCATGGTGTCTCCTTCGTGAGGTGGGACGTCAGTCCCGGGACTGGTCGATGTGGCGCTGCATGGCGGCGATGTCCAAGTCGCCCAGGCCGGCAGCGTTCAGGTCTTCGTAGAGCGTGCGCAGGAAGGTCGTCACCGGCATCGGCGTGTGCTTGGCCTCGCCCGCCTCGTGGGCGAAGCGCAGGTCCTTGGCCATGAACTTCGCCGGCCCGGACACCGTGTAGTCGAAATGGGTGAACTTCTCCCGCTTCTGGTCGAGCACGGCCGAGGCCGCCAGGCCGCGCGACAGCACGTCGAACAGGGTGGTCAGGTCGATGCCGGCGTCGCGGGCCAGCAGGGATGCCTCGGCGAGGGCCGCCACCTCGGCGGCCACGATCAACTGGTTGCAGGCCTTGGTCACCTGGCCCGCGCCCAGCGAGCCCAGGTGGGTCGGCGTCCCGCAGGCGGACAGCACCGGCCACACCTTCGCGACCTCGGCGTCCGCCCCGCCGACCATGATCGACAAGGTGCCATCCACGGCCTTGAGCTCCCCACCGCTGACGGGGGCGTCGACCACGGCGACGCGGCCCGCCGATCCGGCTGCCGCACTGCCGGCGAAGGCACGGAGTGCGGCCGGGGAGACGGTCGAGGAGACGACGAGCGTGAGGTCACCGGACACACCGGCCCACAGCCCGTCGGCCCCGACGACCAAGGCCTCCAACTGCGGCAGGTCCGGAAGCATGGAGATCACGACATCGCTGGACGCCGCCACCTGCGCCGGGGTGTCCACCGCGGTGATCCCGTCGGCCACCAGTGCGGCCGCCACCTCCGGACGCCGTGCCCACACCGTCACCGGGAACCCGGCCCGGGCGATGTTGGCGGCCATCGGGCCGCCCATGATGCCCGGGCCCAGGAGCCCGACCCGGAGTGTCGATGGCGTGGTCATCAGTAGAACTCCACGGTGTTCACGGCGTTGACCAGCGGTTCCCCATCCAGCAGGCGTCGGGCGTTCTCGGCGAACATCTCCGCGATCGCCCGGTCCTCGCCCGCGTTCAGGGCGGCCGTGTGCGGTGCGATCACGACGTTGTCGAACCCCCACAGGGGACTCTCGGACGCCAGCGGTTCCACTGCCGTCACATCCAGGGCGGCGAACCCCACCTGGCCGGTCTCGAGCCGGCTGATCAGCGCGTCCTCGTCCAGGGACGAACCCCGGCCGACGTTGGCGACGATGACGCCCCGAGCCGCGGCGTCCAGTGCCTCGGCACCCACGAGGCCCTCGGTGGTCGCCGTGCCCGGCAGGGCCAGGACGATGGCGTCCGCGCCGCGGCACGCCTCGACCAGCTGCTCGGTGGTGTACAGCTCGTCCACGTCCACCTCCTTGATCGACCTGTTGACGCCGACCACGTGGGCACCCAGCGCCTTGAACCGGCTCGCGATGCCCTGGCCGATGGACCCGAGGCCGACCACGACGACGGTCATCTCGTACACCTGCCGCATAGCCCAACGGGTCGGCCAAGCGCGTTCGGCCTTGAGTGCCTGCAGCCGGGGGAGGTCCTTCGCGCCGGCCAGCACGCCGAACACGGCGAACTCGGCCAAGGGGCCTGAGTGCGGCCCCGCGGAGGTGCTCCAGGCGATGCGGTCGAGGTCGTCCTGGGCCAGTCCGGCGGCCTTGACCTGTCCCCCACCCCCGGCGGCCATGGTGTGGACCCACCGCAACCGCGGGTTGGCCGCCACCGTCCGGGCGAGCGCCCGGGGGTTGGTGTCCGGGATGCCGTACAGGGCGTCCGCGCTGTCGACGAGGGCGTCGAAGGCGGCCTGCTGGTCCGGCGTCCGGGTGAAGGTGGGATCACCCTCGTGGTCGCCCGGCCACCGCATCGGCGGCAGCAGGTCCTGGTCGACGACGAGCTCGATCCGCGGCTCGCGCTCCACCAGCAGGTCACACAGCTCGGGGACCAAGGGGGTGGCGACCACCACCCGCAGCTTCGCGTCCGTCACGTCACTGCTCCCAGACATCGATGAGGACCTTGCCGGACGCGTCGGAGTCCTTGGCGACGGCGAACGCCTCGACAGCCCGGTCTGCGTCGATGACGTGGCTGATCACGACCTCCACGTCCGGGGAGGCGGCCAGCAGCGCGACCGCCTCGTCGATCTCGTCGTCGAAGCGGAAGCAGCCGCGCCACTGGAGCTCCTTGGAGACCAGCCCGGCCAGCACGAGCTCCATCGGCCGGTTCGGGAACATCCCGACCTGGGCGAGGATGCCGCGCGGCTTCAGGGCGTCGATGCAGGCCGCGATCGAGGATCGCGCGGCCGAGCACTCCATGGCCACGTCGAACTCGCCCGACGGCAGCGGGGAGTCGCCCACCTGGTGGGTCTCGGCGAAGCCCATGGCGTTCGCCCGGGCCAGGGGACCGCCGAGGACGTCCGACACCGCGACCCGGGCGGCCCCGCGGGCGCGGGCGGCGAAGGCGACGAGCAACCCGATCGGGCCGGCACCGGACACGGCGACCGACCGGCCGGTGAGGTCGCCCGCGATCGTGCAGGCGTGCAGGGCGACCGCCAGCGGCTCGGCGAGCGCGGCGCGCTTGAGGTCCAGCTCGGGGGGGAGAACGCGGACCATGTCCCGGCCGACCAGGAGGAACTCCTGCAGGCCGCCCTGGGTGTGCGGCCACGTGGACGCGCTGCCCAGGTAGGAGCCGCCCGGGCGCAGGTGGCGCAGGTTCTCCATGCCGGGCATGTCCGGGCCGAAGGTCGCCGGGTGCACCGTGACGGGGGTTCCCGGGGCCCACTCACCCCGCGGGTCCAGGTCGACGACCCCGGACAGCTCGTGTCCCGGGACCAGCGGCTCCTTGACGACGAACGCGCCGTTGGCGCCCTCGAAGTAGTAGTGCAGGTCGGAACCGCAGATGCCCATGTAGCGGACGCGGATGCGGACTTGGTCGGCCGAGGGCTCCGGGGCCACGGACTCCTCGACGGAGGCGTCCTCCTTGCCCCGGATGGCGAAGGACTTCATGGAAGCCCCTTTCTGTGTTTGGAGGGAGGCCACGGACGGGTCAGCGGATCAGGCCGAACTGCCGCGGTAGCCAGAGCGAGAGCTCGGGCACGAACTGGACGACGAGCAACGTCGCGATCAGGGCGAAGAAGAAGGGGAGCAGCGGCATGATGACGTCCTCCACCTTCTTGCCGGCGACGCGGGCACCGACGAACAGCACCGGCGCCGATGGTGGAGAGATCACCGCGATGCACATGTTGAAGACCATCATGATTCCCAGGTGCACCGGGTGGATGTCGAAGTACTGCGTCGCGATGGGCAGGAAGATCGGCGTGAAGATCAGGATCGCCGGCGTCGCATCCAGCGGGATGCCGATGACGAGCAGGATCACCATCATGATCAGCAGGAACACGATCTTGGAATCGGTGACCGACACCATCCACTCGCCGATGAGCCGCGGGATGCGCGAATAGGTCATGACGTAGCTCATGATCGAGCTCAGGGCGATGAGGAAGATGACCACGGACGAGGTGCGCGTGGCGTTCAGCAGGATCTTCGGGAAGTCGCGGACGCCGATCGTCCGGTAGGCCAGCGACAGGACCACCGAGTAGACGACCGCGATCGCCGCACCCTCGGTCGGGGTGAAGAACCCGCCGACGATGCCACCGATGACGACGACGATCAGCCCCAGGCTGGGCGTTGCACGCCACAGCGCGACGAGGGCCTCCTTGGGCTTGGGCCAGTGGGAGCCGCGCAGCTCGGGGCGCTTGCGGGCGTACAGCCAGACGATCAGCATGCAGGTGAACATCCACAGCACCCCGGGGATGTAGCCCGCCAGGAACAAGGCACCGACCGACACCTGGGAGACCAGGCCGTAGACGATCAGCACGTTCGACGGCGGGATCAGCATGCCGGAGGGGGCCGAGGCGACGTTGGTGGCCGCGGCGAAGTTCATGTCGTAGCCGTCGCGGCGCTGCGCGGGGGCCATGACCGCACCCACGGCGGACGCGCCGGCGAGGGCCGATCCGGAGATGGAGCCGAACATGGCGTTCGCCAGGACGTTGGTCTGCGCCAGGGCGCCGGGCATCTTGCCCGTGAGGGCCCGGGCGAGGTCGATGAGCCTGCCGGCGATGCCGCCCTGGTTCATGATCGTTCCCGCCAGGACGAAGAAGGGGATGGCGAGCAGCGGGAAGGAGTCGATGCCGTTGTAGATCTTCTGCGCCGCGGTGTAGAGGCCGCGCTCGCTGCCCATCAGGATCACGGCGCAGATGGCGGAGGGGAGGCCGATCGAGACCGACACCGACACGCCGATGGCCATGAGGCCGAACATGCCGATGACCAGGATCAAGCCGACCAGGAGAGGTTCGCTCATCAGATGGACTCCTCACTCAGCTTGGAGATGTCGACGTCGTCGTCGTCGACGACCTCGACCGGGTTCACGATGGTCTGGATGATGTGGAGGATCGAGTAGAGGACGATGATGACGCCGCTGATGGTGACCGCGAGGAACAGCGCACCCGCCGACACCGGCAGCAGTTGCACCACGTCGTCCCAGCCGGCTGCCACCACGCGCATGCCGCCGTACACCATGACCCAGCCGGCGAAGAAGCCGACGATGGCGTGGGCGAGGACCTCGACGGACTTCACGACGCCCGCGGGGAGCTTGCGCACGAGGAAGTCGATGGCGACGTCGTCCTTCTCACCGATCACGTAGGCGGCGCCGATCAGGCCCTGCCAGATGAACACGGTGCGCGCCGCGACCTCGGTCCACGGATCCCCGGACTGCAGGACCAGACGCACGAAGACCTGCCAGACGACCAGTCCGACCAGGACGGCGAAGAGGATGATGCAGAACCAGCGGAGGAAGGCGTCCAAGCCCTTCTTGAATGCCGCGAGATAGCGCATGAGGGTTCCTTTCGACCCGTGGCAAGGGGACGGTGCCGGCCGTGCTGGCCGGCACCGGCACCGATGGGGCGCCTACCCGATGGGGCGACGACCCCGGCTTCCCTTACTTGGCGGGGTGGGCGGCGTTGGCCTTCTGGACGGCGTCGAAGAGGGCCTGGCGGACCGGGTTGTTGATGGACTGCTTGACCAGCGACTGGACGTTGGCCTTGAAGGCGGCGGTGTCGACGTCGGTGACGAACTCGGCACCGGCGGCCTCGGAGCGCTCCTTGGACTCGTCGACGAACTCGACGAAGCCCTCGTTGGCCTCCTGGACGGTCTCCGGGATGAGGTCGAGCAGGATCTTGCGATCCGCCTCGGGCATCGCGTTGAGCGACTGGGTGCTCATGAGCAGGTAGTCCGGGATCATGAGGTGCTTGGTGTAGGAGTAGAACTTGGCGACCTCGTCGTGCTTGAGGGCGTTGAACACGGTCTCGTTGTTCTCGGCGCCGTCCAGCACGCCGCTCTGCAGCGCGGTGTAGACCTCGCCCTGGCCCATCGGGGAGGCGACGCCGCCCATCTGGTTGATCATCGCCACCTGCGAGTCGGACTGCTGGACACGGATCTTCATGCCGGCGAGGTCCTCGGGCGAGCGGACGGCCTTGGTGCCGTACACGTTGCGGACGCCGGAGTACAGCGCCGACAGGACCGTGATCTGCTTGTCGCCCTCGATCGACTTCTTGAGGTCACCCATGACGGCCTCGTCGGTGAACACCGCCTGCTGGGCCTCAAGGCTGTCGAACATGTACGGCAGGTTGAAGACGATGAAGTCCTGGTTGAACGACTCCATGACCGGGCCGCCGATGTACATCATGTCGACGGAGCCGTCCGAGACGTTGTTGACGACGTCGCTCTGGGTGCCGAGGGTCTCGTTGGGGTAGACCTCGATCGTGTAGCGGCCGTCCGTGGCGTCCTTGAGCTTCTTGCCCAGGTTCTCCGCGGCCTTGAACTGCGGGTGCTGGTCGGTCTGGTTGAAGGCCAGCCGGAAGGTGGTGGTCTTCTGGGCGGGCTCTGCCCCGGGCTGCGCGGCGCCGCCGCCGCAGGCCGAGAGGGCAACAGCGGTGATTCCGGCGATCAGTGCCGCACCGATGCGCTTGGCTTTCATGGTCACTCCTTTTGCTTCGTTGCAGGGACTCTTCGGCGAGCCCCGGGTCGGGTCCTGCTACTCGCTCGCGTGCCCGGATGACACGCGGCTGGCTTGGTGGGGGACGTCCAGCGCTGCGCTGTTGACGACGTTCCTGGGCTCGGCACCGGTCAGGATGCGAGCCACGTTCTCGACGGTTCGGCGCTTCAACTCGCCGTAGCTCTCCTCGCTGTACCAGGCCATGTGCGGGGTGACGGTGACCTGGGGGAACGACAACAACTCGTGCTGGCGCGGCAGTGGCTCCACCTCGGTGACGTCCAGTGCCGCGGAGCGGATCGTGCCGGCGCGCAGCGCGTCCACGAGCGCCTCGGTGTCGACCACGCTGCCACGGGCCGTGTTGACCAGGACCGCGTCGGGACGCATCAGGGCGAACTCGTCGGCCCCGATGAGGTGCCGCGTGACGTCGGTGAGGGGGACGTGGATGGACACCACCGAGCTGCGCCGGAGCAGTTCCTCCAGGCCGACGCACGGGTAGCGGCCGCCCGACATTCCCGGACCCAAGGGGTCGTGGTACAGGACCTCGAAGCCCAGTCCGGCGGCCTTGTCGGCCGTCGCACGCCCGATGCGGCCCAGCCCGATGACGCCGAAGGTACGGCCGCGCACCAAGTGCATGGGTCGCACCGATGGGAAGTCGAAGTCGCCCGCGCGTACCGCCCGATCCAGTCGGGCGACCTCGCGCACGGAACTGAGGGCCAGCGCGATGGCGTGGTCGGACACCGCCTCGGTGCCGTAGTCGGGGACGTTGCAGACCACGACCCCGCGCTCGGTCGCCGCAGTCAGGTCGATGGTGTCGACGCCGACCCCGTAGCGCCCCACGGCGCGGACGGTGGGCAGTGCGTCGAGGACAGTGCCGTCGATGTGGGCGTACTGGACCACCAGGCCGTCAGCGCCCTGGGCGTTGGCGATCAGCTCCTCGGTGGAGCGCGATTGGCAGACCACCAGCTCGACTCCGGCCGCCGCAGCTGCAGCGAACTCCTCCTCGAACGCGTCGTGGTCGCACTCCGTGATGACGATCCTCAAGGCCAACCTCCTCCCGCTTCGTTGCGAACTCCGAGCATCGTGGCACAAAGGTGCTACCTTTCACAAGAAGATCGAACCGAAAGATGCGATCTTTCTATCGGGACTACGATGAGGCATGCGCATGCCCCCAGGAGATTGAGATGCCGGCACCCGTGTTGCACCAGGCAGTCGTTGAGCAGATCGGCCAGGCCATCGTCAACGGAGAACTGGCGACCGGGACGGCCGTCATCCTCGACGACGTGATGCAGCGGACGCAGTCGTCCCGCACCGTCGCCCGCGAGGCCGTCCGGGTCCTGGAAACGCTGGGAATGGTCGCCATGAAACGGCGCATCGGCAACGTGGTGCTACCGCGGTCGAACTGGCGGGTCAGCGACCCCCGGGTCATCCGGTGGCGGCTGAGCGGGGTGCACCGCACCGAGGAACTCGACCAGTTGATGCAGCTGCGCTCCGGGATCGAACCGATCGCCGCTCGGCTCAGTGCGTGCTCGGCACCGAACGACGTGGGTCCCAGGATGACGGAGTTGGCCGAGGCGATGACCCGGTTGGGGCTGCAGGGGCAGGGCACATCCGAAGAGTTCCTCGCCGCCGACCTCGAGTTCCACCGCCTGCTGGTCACCTCGAGCGGCAACGACCACATCATGGCGTTCTCCGACACCCTGGCCGTCATCCTGGTCGAGCGGAACCGACTCGGGTTGCTCGGCGACTTCCCCGATCCCCGCTCCATGGCGGCCCACCGGGCGCTGGGAGAGGCGATCACCGCACGGTCGTCCGTAGCCGCCGAGGCGGCCACCCGCGCCATGGTCGACATCGTCCATGCCGAAGTGCTCGCCCCGCCGCCGCCTCAGGGCACGGCCTCCGAGGAGCCGGCGCTCCTGTCGGGTTGATCGCGACAGTCGGGCCCACGGCGTCCGTCCCCAAGTGAGCGCAACTGTTCACTTGGACCACACCGGGTCGTCACGCGCCTGCACGATAGTCGGCACCGTCCGGTTCGACGATCACGAAGGATCCCCATGCGCATCACGAAGGTATGGGCGACGACCGCAATTGCGGCGCTCGCCCTGACCGCCGCGGCGACACCCGCCCACGCGGCCCCGAACCTCCGCTCGGAGCAGACCGCTCAGATCACCCTGCTGTCCACCACGGACACGCACGGCAACGTCCTCAACTGGGACTACTTCAAGAACGCGCCCTACACCGGCAACGAGGTCGGCGTCGCGCAGGCCGGCACGGTCATCGAGCGCATCCGCGCCGAGGAGGGCGCCGACTCCGTGGTCGTCGTCGACAACGGCGACACCATCCAGGGGACGCCGCTGTCGTACTACTACGCCAAGCAGGAGCCCATCACCGCGACCGGGCTCGACCACCCGATGGCGCTGGCGTTCAACACCGTCGGCTACGACGCGGTGAACATCGGCAACCACGAGTTCAACTACGACCTGCCGATGCTCGGCGCCCACGAGGACGACCTCGACATGCCGCTGCTGGCCGCCAACGTCGTGGACGCCACCACCGGCGAGCCGCTGCACACGCCCTTCACCATCGTCGAGCGCAAGCCCGCGGCCAACAAGCCGGTCAAGATCGGCATCCTCGGCCTGACCACCCCGGGCTCCATGATCTGGGACAAGGCCTACCTCGACGGCAAGGTCTACATCGAGGACATGGTCGAGGCCGCCCAGAAGTGGGTGCCGCAGGTCAAGGCCGCCGGCGCGGACATCGTCGTCGTCCTGTCGCACTCCGGCAAGGCGGGCACGCAGTCGGTCGCCGCGGGCGCCGAGAACGCCTCGGACCTCATCGCCAAGAAGGTCGCCGGTATCGACGCCGTCGTCATGGGCCACAGCCACCAACTGGTCACGCACGAGCAGGTCACCAACGAGGTGTCTGGCGAGCCGGTCGCGCTCGTCCAGCCGCGCTACTGGGCATCGTCGGTGAACGAGCTCACCTTTGACATCAAGAAGGTCAAGGGCCAGTGGGACGTCGTCGACACCGAAGGCACCAACCACCCGGTCGCCGGTGAGACCCCGCTGCCCGCGCTCGCGAAGGCCATCGCCCCGTACCACACCAAGGCCGTCGACTACGTCAACCAGGTCATCGCGACCTCCGTCCAGGAGCTGCCGGCGGCCGAGTCGCGCTACAAGGACACCGCGATCATCGACTACATCCAGATGGTGCAGACCGAGACGGTCTCCAAGGCGCTGGCCGGGACGCAGTACGCGGACCTGCCTGTCGTCTCGATCGCCGCCCCCTTCAGCCGGACGGCCATCTTCCCCCAGGGTGACGTCACGATCCGCGACATGGCCGGCCTGTACATCTACGACAACACCCTGCACGCGTCGACCCTGACCGGCGCCCAGCTGGACGACTACCTCGAGTTCTCGGCCGGCTACTTCGCGCGGGTCACGGACGGGTCCTTCGACCCGGCGGAGGACACCAACGCCGTCCAGCCCAACGGCCGCACCCAGCCGGACTACAACTACGACATCGCCTCCGGCGTGAACTACACGATCGACCTCACCCAGGCGGTCGGCCAGCGCGTCACCATCACCACCAACGCGGACGGCTCTACGTTCGACCCCGACCAGACCTACGTGGTCGCGGTCAACAACTACCGCCGCTCGGGTGGCGGCAGCTTCCCGCACATCGCGTCCGCTCCGCTGGTCTACGACCAGGGCCAGGAGATCCGCCAGCTGCTGATCGACTGGGCCGTCGAGCACCAGGTCATCGACCCGGCCGACTTCTTCGTCGAGAACTGGCACCTCACCCTCGGCTCGGACGTGGTGTTCCCGTGAGCCTGATCGGCTGACAGCGAATCGGGTCGGCGGCTCCCCTCGGGGGGCCGCCGATGCGTTTTGCTCCGCCGCAGCGACCCATGGTGGCGGCGTCCCGTCTGGCACTACGCTCCCGAGCATGAGCTCGCCCCCAGACTCAGCGCCCCCACGCCCGCGGCGTGTGACGGTGGCGCGCGTGCTGGCCTGGGTGTTCGCGCTGGCGGCGGCCGTGCTGATGATGGGCCTCATCGACCTCGGTACGGTCTTGGGGTTGTCGAACCCGGCGTACGTGTGGGAGGTCCCCCTCGAGGCCAGTTGGGGAGCCCTGTTCACCTTCGCCATCGCAGCGTCGTTCGCCTGGATCGGGCGGGTCCCCGAGCGCCCGTGGCCCGCCCTGGTGCTCCTCGGCCTGGCAGTGGTCGCGCTGGCCATCGGCGGCTTGGCCCTCCCGGACACCCCCACGCTCCGCGTCTCCGCCGGTCTCGCCGCCGCCACCGTGCTGATCCACCTCCTGCTCCGTCCGCGGCGGCCGAGCCCACTGCGACGACCCACCCACTGGCTCCGGATGCTCGTGATCGCCGCCGGGGTCGTCGTGTGGGCGGCCTACGCGTCGACCAGCTACACGGACGCCCTGACCAGTTCCGTGCTTTCCATCACCGCCGGGGTCGATCACTGGCCGGTCCAGGTGGCCCTCGGACTCACCCTCGTCGCCGCCTGCGTCCTTTCCGCGGGCCGGTCGCAGGGCCCGGTGCTGTGGCAGGCGGCTTTCATCCTGACGTCCGCGTTCATCTCCTACGGCTCGTTGGCCTACCCGGATCGCGCCGGTGCGAGCCCGACGTGGCTGGCTTGGTCCATCGGGGTCTGGGGAGCGGCTGTCCTGGTGCTCCGACTGGTGGAGAGGCGGCACGGTCACGGCGCTCGCCGCGGGCCCTCGGCAGAGCGGCTGCCCTCGGCGGGCTGAGCGAATGAGGACTGAGCGAACGAAGCTGAGCGAACGAAGCTGGACCAAGGACGGTTGAGCTACGACGTGGGAAGGGTGACCCTCATGACTGACCACCGGGACTGGCGCGGACTCCTGGCGTGCGGCGGGTGGTCGGCGTTGGCGTCCGTGGCGTTGATCGTCGTGCAGGTCGTGGTGTTCGCGATCTGGCCGCCCGTGCACACCGTCGGCGAGGTCTTCGCGCTCATGGCGGAGGCCCCCGTCCTCGGACTGCTGTCACTCGACGCCCTCTACGTCGTCAACAACGTCCTCGTCTGGTTGTTCTACCTCGGTCTGGCCGCAGCGCTGTGGCCGGCGTCGCGTTCTGCTGTTGCCCTGGTGGTGGGGGTCGGCACGCTCCAGATGGCGGCCTACTTCGCATCGAACCCAGCGGTGGAGATGCTCGTCCTGGGCCGGGAACACGCGAGTGCCGATCCGTCCAGGCAGGCCACGCTGGAGGCCGCCGGTGAGGCCCTCCTCGCGAGTTGGAAGGGCACCGCCTTCCTCACGTACTACTGGCTCGGCGCGATCGTGCTCTTCATCCTCGCCTGGGTGCTACGCCGGTCGAGCGCCTTCTCGCCCGCCACTGCTTGGTGGGCGCTGGCGTCCGGTGTGCTCATGCTTGTCCCGTCACCGTTCGGCACCGTAGGGATGGTGTTCGCGTTGGCGTCCCTCCTGCCTTGGAGCGTGCTGTGCCTTCTGGCCGGACGCCGCCTGCTGCGGTTGGCGGTGCAGTAGCGCTGCTGCCTTGCTCGGCGCGCTTTGCCTGTGGATGGCGAAGGGTTCATCCCCAGGTGCTGGAGGGGTGGCGGTGGTTGTCCACAGGGCCGCCTGATGGGTGCTCGAATGTGTGTTCGAATGCCTAGGGTGGTGGACATGAGCACTCCCAGCCCCACCCCGCGGCTCGTCGCCACCAGCGACGCGCTCGCCCAGGTGCGCGCGCTGCTGGGTGCCGTCGACCACGACGCCCGCCAACGCTTGGACGCCGACGCCCGCTTCCAGCTGGCCGAACAGGTCGTCGCGGTGGGCCGCCAACTGGACGCCCTCCGCGCCGTCCTGGTCGCCGAAGCCGACCAGGCCCGAACCCGCGGGCCACGCGGCACCAGCACCACCGACCTGTTGGCAATGACCGCCCAAGTCACCGCGTCGGAAGCGGCCGGTTGGCTGTTCGCCGGCAAGGACATCAGCGGACGCCCCGGCGTCAAGGCGGCCGCCCTCGCCGGGGAAGTCTCCGTACGCCAAGCCCGCTCCATCGACCAAGTCCTCGGCAACCTGCCCGCCACCCTCGGCGACGAACGCCGCGACCAGGCCGAACAGCTGCTGCTGGAACGCGCCCAACGCATGGACGCCAAGGAGCTCGCCAAGCAGTCGCGGTCGGTGTTGGCCGAGGTGGCTCCCGAGGTCGACGGGGTCGAGGACGAGCTGTCCCGCCTCGACGTCCAGCGCAAACAAGCCGTCGCGGCACGCTCGTTGAGCATGATCCCCGACGGTCAGGGCTCCATCCTCCTGAGGGGCCAACTGCCGGT
>NZ_JCAKNE010000043.1:0-23003 GCF_059515965.1 Propioniciclava sp. LT432
GCGGCAGAACCGGATGTGCGTCACTTCGTCGCTGGTGCGCTGAACTGGAACGAGCCGCCCCCTGCCGGGGCGGCTCGTGTGCTGGTCTCAGCAGGTGACTGTGTTGTTGGTGATGGTGCAGTGCTCCCGGTCCGCCTGGTCCTGGATGGGCTGGGGAATGCTGTCGACGAGCCGCCGTTTGATGGTCTGTTCGGTGCTGATGGTGGGTCCGACGACGGGGATGAAGGTGGTTTCGGTGATTTCGCCGAGGACCTGGCCGGTGTCGGGGTCGATGACGAGGGATTGGTGGCCGCCGAAGGCGTCGTGGCGGCCGATCCCGACGCCGGTGTGTCCGGTCGACAAGGTGACGGAGTCGTCGGTCAGGGTGGTGCCGGGGATGGTGCGGAGCACCTCGTAGAGGGCGGAGCGGAGATCGGCGGGCACCAGCCCGGAGTTCAGGACGTCTGCCACGGCGGTGAAGGCCTGGTCGTCGGGGTTGTTGCCGTGGCCTTGGTTGTCGGCGTAGAGCCTGTCACGCAGGGCCTGGGTGTCGCGGGGCAGTGAGGCGAGCCAGGTGGGTGAGGGCTGGTTCCAGCTGGCGGGGATCTGCTCCGGGGTGAGGTTCGTGGTCCACACGGCCGTCTTGGTGTACGGGGTGGTGCGGTCTGCGGGGGTGCCGAGGAGTTGGTGTTCCACGGTGGTGGGTTCGCGGATGAACCAGCTGGGACGTTTCCCGTCGACGGCGACGTAGTCGGTGTTGGTGGTGCGGGTCAGCCACACGCGGGTGTCGAGGCCGGCGTATTCGGTGACCAGGCTGGTCCCGCTGGAAGTGAGTTCCCAGTACTGGCCCGGCCGGCTGACGGGATCGGTGGCCCTGATCGCAGCTTGGGCCAGCAGTTCGGACGCGTGCGCGGTCGCTGCGCCGACCGCCACGGACTGGTAGCCGAGCCCGCCGACGACCAGGGCGGCGGACGCGGCCACCAAGACCCGGATGATCCTCTGCCCACTGTGTCTGGGGGTGGGGATTGCGGTGATGGCGTCGTGCAGGATCCGGTCACGTTCGGTGGCGGTGAACGCGGGCGTGTGGGCGGCGGGGTCGTGCTGACGAAGTTGATCTTCAAATTGTGTGGTCATGGCGTGTCCTAGCGGGTGGCGGAGCAGGGTTCGGTGGCAGGCGCGCGCCGCAACGGAGCGGCGGTGGTGCTGGCCTGGTAGAGCTGTTGCGCTCGTTGACGGGCCCGGAGGAGGCGAGTGCGGGCGGCTCCTGGGGTGATGTCGAGCACGAGGGCGATCTCGGCGGGGGTGAGTTGTTCCCAGACGGTGAGGCGGAGGACTTCGGCGTCGGTGTCGTCGAGGCGGTCGAGCAGGTCATCGACGAGGCTGCGCGCCTGTTCTTCAGCCGAGGGTGCCGCCGCTGGTGGCAAGGTCGTCTCGAGGGCGTGCTGCAGGGAGGCCCGACGCGCTTCGCTGCGATAGTGGTGAAGGATGACGTTCCGGGCGGTCTGGTACAGCCACGGCAGCGCGGGGTCGGGGACGTACTCGCGTCGCCGCCACGCGGTGGCGAAGACGTCGGCGACGATGTCGTCGGCGTTGCTGGCGGCCACTCTGCGCACGGCGAACGCTCGCAACTGGGTGGCGTGGCGGTCGAACAGGAGTTCCAGCCAGTCGCGCTCCCGAGCGGGCCGTTGATGTCTCATACCCAGTAGTTCCCGCCCGACGTCGAAACGTCACACGGCGGCGCGCTGGCGCACCGAGATCCCGCCGCTACGCCCACCTGCCGGGGTGCGGGCAGGCTGTCCGGTACGACCTGGGTGTTCACGGGGCGAGGAGTCCGAGGGGGACGACGCCGATCCCGTCGGGACGCCGATAGGCGTTCGGGCCGGTGTTGACGACGATGGCGTCCAACAGCTGGTCGCCCATGCGGTCGGCCAGCCAGTGGAGGTGTTTGGTGTCGGCATCGGTGACGGTGTTGGCCAGCTTGACCTCAACAGCCACAGCGCGGCCGTCGTCGCGGACGACCACCAGGTCAACCTCGTGGTCGCCGTTACGGGTCCGTAGGTGACCAATGGTGGCCTCGGCCGCCTGAGCGGGAACCCGGACGCACAGGGTCACCAATGATTCGAACAGGTGCCCCAGGATGCTGCCCGTTTGGGGTCCCACCGCCGTCCCGGCGCCATCCAACAGGGCTTCCCGGGTCAGGCCGAGAAGGCGGGCGGCGAGCGCCGGGTCGGCCAGATGGTGCTTCGGGGTCTGACCCAGCCGGGTCAACAGACTCCCCGAGGGCGCCCACGCCGGCACCGGATCCAGCAGCCACAAGCCGGTCAGCACGTCCCGGTAGGCGATCGACGTGGACCGGGCCGGCTTGTCGCCCTGACCCGGCGTGGCGGCGTCCAGGATTTGCGCGTAACTGGCCGTGGTCGACGTGGCCGCGGCGTAGGCCCGCAACCACTTCAGCATCGCCTCGGGTTTGCGCACTGCCAGCCCTTGTTCGGGCACGTCCCGATCGACCGCGTTGTGCAGGTAGGAGTCGAGCTGGAACCTTCGCGACCGCCCCGCCAGGGGTCGGATCGCGGGGAACCCCGAGGCGACGATCTCCTCCACGTAGTCACTCAAGGTCAAGGGACACGACCCGGTCAGCGACCCACGGCGTCCCGACAGCAGGTCGCGCAGGCTCACCGTCGGCTCGGACACGCCACGTTCGGACAGGGTCATGGGACGCATCCGCAACCGGCCGATCCGGCCGGCCCCGGAATGGGCGGTGGCCCCCGGCGCGGGGGTGGCGCTGCCGGCCAACAAGAACTGCCCGCCCGCCGGGTTGGCATCCACGGCACGCCTGACCACATCCCACACTTCGGGGACCTTCTGCCACTCATCGATCAACAGAGGACGCCCACGCCCCAACACCTGCTCCGGTTCGGCGGCGATCGACTCCCGGACGGCCTTGGAATCCAACCGCACCACCCCGGCGACCCGCTGCCCGGCGGTCGTGGTCTTCCCGACCCCCTTGACGCCGTCGATCGCGATCGCTGGAACCTGGCCGAATAGCTCATCCAACTCGTCGTCCAGGATGCGGCGTGCATACTCCATGAAGCAACCATACAAGAAGCAGGATTCGAATCAGTCATCTAGCAGGGCTGGAATCAGACACATCGCAGGAACGCGCACCGGCATATGCGCGTTCTCATGCACATCCCTCGACGACCGCTACTGGGCATGACAGCCATGTCACCGTCGGCAGATCCGGTAGGTCTGCCCCTCTTGACGCAGACGTCCGCAACCAGCATAACAACGGTGATGTCGAGACCATCCGGCCACGGGCAGACGTGCGCCATGCGACCAAGAATCGAAGCAGAGCTCTCACCAGAACCAACGAACGACAGGCCTACGACCGCCACGTCCGCCACAGGCGGGCGTACTCACCGTCCGCATCGATCAGGTCATCGTGCGAGCCCAGCTCGGCGATGCGTCCGTCGATCAGCACAGCGATGCGGTCGGCGTCGTGCGCGGTGTGCAGCCGGTGCGCGATGGCGACGACCGTCCGGTCTGCCAGGAGCGCGTGCATGGAGCCTTCCAGGTGTCGAGCGGTCCGGGGGTCGATGAGCGAGGTGGCTTCGTCCAGCACGAGCGTGTGCGGGTCGGCCACGACGAGGCGCGCGAGCGCGACCTGCTGGGCCTGGGCCGGCGTGAGCTCGGTGCGGCCGCGGCCCAGCATCGTGTCGAGGCCGTCCGGCAGCTTGGCCACCCAGTCGGACGCGTCGACCGCGGCCAGGGCGTCCGTCACCGCCTCGTCGGTCGCCGTACCCTCGCGGGCCAGCACGATGTTGTCGCGCAGGGTTCCGACGAAGACGTGGTGCTCCTGGGTGACGAGGGCCACCTCGGTGCGGAGCAGGTCGAGCGGCAGGTCCATGACGTCGACACCTCCGACACGGACGTCGCCGGTCCGGGGCCGGTTGATGCCGGCGACGAGCCGTCCGAGCGTGGACTTTCCCGACCCGGACGGGCCGACGATAGCGAGCCGTTCCCCGGGCGCGAGTGCCACGTCGATGCCGTGCAGGACGTCGTGGCCCTCCCGGTAGGCGAAGCGCAGGTCACGGCCGACGACCTCGGACCCGTTGGGTCGTTGCTCCCCCGGCGTCCGGTCCTCGGGGACCTCCGCCACGCCGAGCAGACGCGTGGTGGCCGCCACCCCCACCTGGAGGTGGTCCAGCACCTGGATCAGGCGGTCCAGCGGTCCGATGAGCTGTTGCAGGTAGATGGCGGCGGTGGCGACCTGCCCGACCGTCACGAGTCCGGCGTCGTACCCCCACGTGCCGATCAGCACGACCAGCACCAGCGGCAGCTGGAAGGCGAAGTCGAGCCACATGAAGAGCAGGTTGCGCAGGCTCATCGTGTACCGCTCGGCCTGGCCGGACTCGTCCGTGTCGTCGTCCAACCGGGACTGTCGGATGCCCTCCAGCCCCAACGCCTCCACGGTGCGGGCACCCTCGACCGTCTCGGTGATGGTCGCATTGATCTTCGAGTAGGTGGCCGACTCGGTGATGTAGCCGGCGATGGCGTTGCGCAGGTAGTGCCGCACGGCGAGGAACAGGATCGTCCCGGACGCCAGGAGTGGCAGCGTGAGCAGCGGCGAGTTCAACAACAGCGCGACCACCGTGAGCCCCACCAGGGACGCCGACGTCACCAGGTGCGGCAGCGACCAGCGGACTGCGTTGCTCATCTTCGCCACATCCGAAGTGATGCGGGTGACGAGGTCGCCGGTGGAGGCGGCCTCGACGTGCCCCAGCGGCAGGCGCAGGACGGTCCCGACGACACTCTCCCGGGCCGCCGCGAGCAAGTCGTAGCCCAGCACCGCCGAGGCGCGCTTCGCTGCGAACGTCAGCACCGACTGCAGCAGCACGACCCCCAGCACCACGACGATCACGACGTCGGTCTGCGTCAGCGAGGCGCCGGAAGCCGCGTCGTCGACCAGGTCGCCGAGCAAACGCGGGACGACGAGCGCCGCGACGGCGGCGGCGACGTTGAAGCCGATCATCGCCGCCAACCGCCGACGACGGGTCGAGAGCAGGTCACCGATGAACGCGAACGCCTTCCGGGCCCGGGTCACGGGCAGGCCGCGCTCGGGGTTGCGGGACGACGCGAACACGTCCTCGGCGTGCCGGCGCCGCAGGACGTGCCGGCGCTTCCAGGCGGCCAGCCGCTCCCGTGGGGGCAGCGAGGAGTCGACGCGCAGCGCGTCCGGCACGCGGGGGGCGGGGGGCTCGACCCGCCACGTCTGCACCGAACCCGGCAGGCGCTCGGTGAGGATGTTGGTCATTCCCCGGCCCCCATCCCGCGGGCGACGACCTGGCGGTAGTCGGCCCGCTCCATCAGTTCGGTGTGCGTGCCCCGCGCGACCTCGCGACCGTCGACCAGGAACGCCACGGTGTCGGCGACGTGGAGCAACAGCGGGGACGACGTGGTCACGACGGTCGTCCGCCCCCGACGGTGTTCGGCGAGGCGCGGGGCGATGCGCGCCTCGGTGTGGGCGTCCACGGCCGAGGTGGGCTCGACCAGGCAGAGCACGTCCGGGTCGCGGACCAGCGCGCGGGCCAGCACGACCCGCTGGCGCTGGCCCCCGGACAGGCCGCGTCCCTTCTCGTCGATCCGGCCCTGCCAGCCGCCGGGGAGCGCGTCGAAGACGTCCTCGGCGCAGGCGGTGATGAGGGCTGCCTCGGCCTGCTCGCGGGTGGCCTCGCCCCACGGGTCGACGGCCTCCTGCAGCGTGCCGGCGAACAGCATGGACCCCGTGTCGCTGACCACGACCCGGTCGCGCAGCGACTCCAGCGAGACGTCGGCGAGGTCCACCCCGTCCGCCGTGACGCCCCACGGCTCGGCCGCGGCCTTGGCGTCCGCTTTGGCTCGAGCCGCCCGGCGGGCGTACTTCTCGGCACGTGCGCGACGCAGGGCGCGCCCCTTGAGCTTCTCCTCGTCGTCCTCATCGAAGGTGCCGGCCATCGAGGGCAGGTAGCGACCCAGCCGGTCGACGAGCGCGGCCGAGGCGTCCGGGTCGGCGCTGACGATGCCCAGCAGCTGGCCGGGCTCCACGACCACACCGGAGGCCTCGTCCACCAGCCGCGGGTTCGGCCCGACGGACGCCGTGCGTCGCGGCCACGGCGCCATCTGGGCGAGCAGCGCCGCGGTCTTGCCCCCGGCGACCAGTCCGTTGATCCACTTCTGGGAGAAGTCGAAGAACGTCTGCAGGGGCCACAGCATGTAGATCGCGTAGCCGACGAAGGAGATCAACTCGCCGACGGTGAGGCGCCCGGCCGCGAGCTCGTGGGTGCCCAGGTAGACCAGGGCGACGAGAAGTCCGCCCGACACGACCACGGAGATGGCCTCGACGACGCCCTGCCACGTGCCGACGCGGACGCCGAGGTGGCGGACCCGCTGCGACTGGGCGTTGTAGTTGGCGCCGAAGGTCCGCTCGCCGCCGATGCCCCGCAGGATGCGCAGGCCGGCGACGATGTCGGTGGCCAGCCCGGTCAGCTCGGAGTTCTGGGTCCGCTCGGCCTGCTGGGCGGCGCTGAGCGGCCGGAGCACGGGCGTGGACGCCGCGAGCAGCAGCGGGCTCACGATGAGCACGACCAGCGCCAGCGGCGGTGAGGTCGTGAACATGAGGCCGCAGATGAGCACGAACACGATCAGCGACCCGACGGCGCGGGAGAACACCTCGAGGGTGGCGCCGAACGAGTCGGCGTCCGAGCTGGCGACCGACAGCACCTCACCGGTCGGGGTGCGGCGGGCGAGCAGGTGCCCGAGGCGTCCGGTCGTGTGGCCGACGCGCTTCTGGATGTCGTAGATCGCGATCACCCACGACCGCACGACGTAGGTGTGCTGAAGGATGCCGCCGGCCCCACCGAGCAGGATCGCGACCAGCAACAACCCGGCCCACCCGAGGGTGGCGAGCGGGTCGCGGGCGATCATGCCGGCGTCGATGGCCCGGCCCAGCAGCCACGGCGAGAGCACGTTCGGGAGCTGCCAGGCCACCACCAGGAGGCTCATCAGGGTGACCAGACCCGCCTGGCCACGCACGAGCCACGTCAGGAAGTCGCGGGGAGAGCGCCAGGTCGGGGTGTCGGAGGCTGAGACCTCGGGTGGGAAGTCACGCATAGCCGTCCCACATTACGGACGGAGCTGGGTTCGGTCAACACCCTCTCGCGAGACGTCAGCGGCGGCGTCCGGTGCCGAAGATCGACCGGGTGATCTCGCGCGCGGCCGACCGGGCCATCTGGCGGACCATCGTGTTCTCGGTCAGCTGCTCGAAGAACGACTTCTCCCGCCGAGGCGCCCGACTCGGCGAGGGGCGACGCTCCGCGGCGGCCTGCTCTGCCTCCTGCTGGGCCGCCTCCTGGGCCGCCTGCCGGGCGGCCGCCTCCGCCCCGGCCTGCAGCTTGGCGTTCAGCACCTCGTACGCCGACTCCCGGTCGATCGCCGTGCCGTACTTGGCCTGCATGGCTGAGCTCTGCACACCGGACGCCATCGCACCGGCGTCGAGGGGGTCCATGGACGCCTGGGGGGCGCGCATGCGCGTCCACGCGACGGGGGTGGGCGCGCCGCTGGGGTTCAGGACGGTGACGATCGCCTCCCCGATGCCCAACTGCTGGAGCCGTTCTGCCAAGTCGTACTCGGTCTTCGGGTAGGTGTTCACCGTCGCCTTGAGCGCCTTGGCGTCGTTCGGGGTGTGGGCCCGCAGCTGGTGCTGGACGCGGGAGCCGAGCTGGGCCAGGACGTCCTCGGGGACGTCCTTGGGCGTCTGGGTCACGAAGAACACGCCCACGCCCTTGGAGCGGATGAGGCGGACGGTCTGCTCGATGCTGTCGTTGAACGCCTTCGACGCCCCGTCGAACAGCAGGTGCGCCTCGTCGAAGAAGAACACCAGCTTGGGCTGGTCGAGGTCGCCGGCCTCGGGCAGGCCCTGGTAGAGGTCGGCCAACAGCCACATGAGGAAGGTCGAGAACAGCGCCGGACGGTCCTGCAGGTTCGGGAGTTCCAGCAGCGAGATCACGCCCTGGCCGTCGGGGGTCACGTGGAGCAGGTCCTCGGTGTCGAACTCCGGCTCGCCGAAGAACTGGTCGCCGCCTTGGGCGGCCAGCGCCGTCACCTCGCGCTGGATGACCCCGACGGTCGCCCTGGAGAGGCCGCCGATGTCGGCCAGTTCGCCCTTGCCCTCGTCCGACGTCAGGAACTTCAGCAGCTCCATCAGGTCCTTGAGGTCGAGCAGCAGCAGGCTGTTCACGTCGGCGTAGTGGAACACCAGCGCCAGCGAGCTCTCCTGGGTCTGGTTCAGGCCGAGGACCTTGCTCAACAGCAGCGGCCCGAACTGCGACACCGTCGCCCGCAGCGGGACGCCCGTGCCCTGCCCGCCGAGGGCGTAGAACTCGACCGGGCAGCCGGCGGGGGTGAAGTCCTGACCGATGGCGGACGTCCGCTCGAGCAGCTTCGGGCTCGCCTCGCCCGGGATCGCCAGCCCGGACAGGTCGCCCTTGATGTCGGCGGCGAACACCGGGACGCCGGCCCGGCTGATCTGCTCGGCCATGAGCTGCAGGGTCTTGGTCTTTCCGGTGCCGGTCGCCCCCGCGACCAGGCCGTGGCGATTCAGCATGGACAGCGAGAGACGGATCCTCGCGTCCGGGACGGGGGTGCCCTCGTCGATCAGCACGCCGAGCTCGATGGATGGCTTGTCGAACGTGTAGCCGGCCCGGATGGCGTCGATGGCATCGGTCATGCCACGAGGCTAGCGCCTAGACTGGCGCTCGTGATCTTCAAGCGAGTCGCCGAGGAGCGCCCCTACCCCGAGCACGGGTACACCCAGCGCCAGTGGGCCCAGATCGCACCCCAGCAGGTGCGGTTGGACCAGTTGGTCACCACCAAGCGCTGGCTTGACCTGGAGATCCTGCTCGAGGAGGACTCGACGTTCTACGGCGACCTCTTCGCCCACGTGGTGTCGTGGCAGGGCGACCTGTACCTCGAGGACGGGCTGCACCGGACACTCCGAGCCGCCCTGCAGCAACGCCAGTCGGTGCACGCCCGCGTGCTCGAGCTGAAGTAGCCTGTGCCGAGCACCTCGGGAAGGAACGGCATGGAGGCACGCCAGGTCATCCGCAGGTTGAAGACGCCGGTGACGCTGCTCCTGCTCGTCCTGTTCGTCTACCTCGCGGCTCAGTGGGGCCTCGACGCGGTCCGCACCCCGGTCCCGCCGAGGCCCCTGGATCCGTGCGTGGTCCGTGAGGTCGGGCCCGAACTCAAGCCCGAGCACGTGTACGTGATGGTCTACAACGGCTCCACGCACGACGGCATGGCCAAGCGCCTCGGGTCGATCCTGTCCGCCGACGGCTTCAAGGTCTACAAGCGCACGAACGCGGACCGCGACGACTACGCCACGTCCTTCGTCCGCGGCTACGCCGAGGATGCGCCCGAGGTGGTCCTCGTGCGCCAGGCCTTCGAGGGCATCGCGTTCGAGGCGGACGGCCGCGCCGACCGCACCGTCGACGTGGTCATCGGTGAGCAGCTGCCGGCCCCCTCCCCGAACCCCCAGTTCGGCGTTCCCCTGCCGGACGGCAAGGCCTGCCTGCCCGACCTGGAGATCGTCAACCCCGAGGGCTGACCGGGTTCAGGCCTCGAACCACCGCGCGAGGCGTCCGTACCGCCCGACGCTGCGGAAGCGGTGCTCCACGTCAGCCCGGCTCGCCGACGGCACCACCACCATCAGTTCATCGCGTTCCGCGAGCCGGTCACCCGGTTGCGGCACGATCGGGTGACCGTCCCGCAGGATGACGGCGATGACCGCGAACCGGGGGAGCCGCAACTCACGGATCGTCACGCCGTGCAGGTGCGACCCCACGGGCACGCTCACCTGCATGAAGTCGGCCTGGATCCTGTCCAGCGGGGCCACCTCGACCTCGATGTCGTGCGGGTCGATCTCTCCCGCCACGCCGAGCCGGCGCGCGACCCAGGGCAGGGTCGGCCCCTGGAGCAGGGTGAACACGATGACGAAGACGAGCACCTCCTCCGAGATGCGGCTCGCCGAGGGCGCGCCCGCCGCGAGGGGGACGGTCGCCATGATGATCGGCACCGCGCCGCGCAGGCCGGCCCACGAGATGAACGCCTGCTCGCGCCACGGCACCCGGAACCAGACCGAACACGCCACCACGGACAGCGGCCGGGCGACGAAGGTGAGGAAGGCGCCGATGGCGAGTGACTCGACGATCATCTGGACGGTGAGGCTCTCGGGTGCGGCGAGCATCCCCAGCATGACGAACAGCCCGATCTGGGCGATCCAGCCGATGCCCTCGGCGAAGGAGCGGGTGGCGTTGCGGTGGGGCAGCTGGCTGTTGCCCAGCACGAGCGCCGCGACGTACACCGCCGCGAAGCCGGACAGGTGGAGCCACACGCCCAGTCCGTAGGCGAGGACCGCCACGGCCAGCGCTGCCAAGGGGTAGAGGCCGGACGCCGGCAGCGCCACCCCGCGCAGGAGGCGTCCGCCGATGAGGCCGATCAGGGCGCCCAGGGCGATGCCACCGCCCAGCTCCAACAGGATCGTGCCCCCGATCAACAGGGGCCCGCCCGGCAAGTCACCCATCGTCCACGCGGTGGCGGCCCCGACGAGCAGGACGACCGGTGCATCGTTCAGGCCAGACTCCCCCTCCAACACCGAGCGGACGCGCGCGGGCAGGCGCATGCCGCGCAGCACCGAGAAGATGGCCGCCGAGTCGGTGGGGGCGGTGATCGCCCCGATGAGCACGGCCTGGGGGAGGTCCGCCCCGAGCACGAGGTGGCAGAACGCGGCGACGAGCCCGATGGAGATGAGGACGCCGACCGTGGCCAGCAGTCCGGCGATCGTGAGGGACCCCCTGATGTCCACCCACTTGGTGGAGAACCCGCCCTCGGCGAGGATGAAGACCAGGGCGGCGAAGCCGAGCGCGTGCGCCAGGCCGGCGTCCGTCATGCGGAGGCCGAACAGCTCCAGCGCCAGGCCCAGCCCGAGGAAGAGCAGCAGGGACGGCAACCCCAACCGGGCCCCGAGCCGCGCGGCGGCGACGGCGGCGATCAGCACGACGGCCCCGATGAGCAGCATGGCGTCCAAGGTCATCGTCGTCCTCCCCGTTCAGGTTAGCGGGCGCCAACCTGCGCTGCGACGTGCGCGGACGGCGGATTCACGATGAGATGGATCCCATGAGCACCGCCTCCCTCAACAGCGCCCAACGGACCGACCACCTCGCCACCATGAGCGACCCCGCGGGGGTCGACGTCCTCGTGATCGGCGGTGGTGTCACCGGGGCCGGCATCGCGCTGGACGCCGCCACGCGCGGCCTCACCACGGCGATCGTCGAGGCCCAGGACTGGGCGTCCGGCACGTCGTCGCGCAGCTCCCGCCTCGTGCACGGCGGCCTGCGCTACCTCTACAACCTCGACTTCAAGCTCGTCGCGGAGGCCCTCCACGAGCGCGGCCTCCTGCTCAGCAAGCTGGCCCCCCACATGGTCAAGGCGCAGCCGCTGCTCTGGCCGTTCAAGCAGCCGGTGATCGAGCGCGGCTACTCCACGCTCGGCGTCGGCCTCTACGACGCGATGGCGGTGATCGGCTCGGCGTTCAAGTCGGCGGTCCCGATCCAGCGGCACCTCTCGAAGAAGGGCGCCCTGGCGAACTCGCCCTCGCTGGACCCGTCCACGCTGGTCGGCGCGATGGTCTACCACGACGCCCGCGTGGACGACGCCCGCCTCGTCATCACCCTGATCCGGACGGCGGTGGCCAACGGCGCCCTTGCCGCGTCCCGGACGTCCGTCGTCCGGCTGACCAAGGACGCCGCGGGGCGCGTGGACGGCGCGATCATCCGCGACCACGAGACCGGGAACGAGCACCGGATCAAGGCCCGCCACGTGATCGGGGCCACCGGCGTGTGGACCGAGGAGACCCAGAACCTCGCCGGGGCCCGCGGCGGCCTGAAGGTGCTGGCGTCCAAGGGGATCCACATCGTGGTGCCGAAGGAGCGCATCAGGTCGAAGACCGGCATGTTCCTGCGCACCGAGAAGTCGGTGCTGTTCATCGTCCCGTGGCCCCGCTACTGGATGATCGGGACGACCGACACGGCGTGGCACGAGCAACTCCGCCACCCGGTGCCCAACCGCGACGACATCCAGTACCTGCTCGACCAGGCCAACTCCGTGCTGGCCGAGAAGCTCACCGAGGACGACGTCATCGGCACCTGGGCGGGCCTGCGTCCCCTGCTGCAGCCCGGCACGCTCGACTCCACGGCGTCCACCAAGGTCTCCCGGGAGCACACCGTGACCGAGGCGACCCCCGGGCTGACGATGATCGCCGGCGGCAAGCTGACCACCTACCGCGTCATGGCGAAGGACGCCGTCGACTTCGCCCTCGGGAAGGAACGGGCCAAGGCCCGCCCGAGCATCACCCACGAGGTGCCGCTGCTCGGCGCGGACGGCTGGACGGCGTCCAAGGCCCGGTCGGGGACGTTCGGCCAGCGCTTCGGCTGGACGGACGCCAAGGTCGCCGAGCTCCTCGAGCGCTACGGCTCGGGGCTCAACGACTTCTGCGCCGCGTTGTCGGCCGACCGGGACCTGAACCGGCCGCTGGCCGGCGAACCGGCCTACCTGCGCGGCGAGGTGGCCTGGGCGGTCCTGCACGAGGGGGCGCTCCACCTGGAGGACGTCCTGGTGAACCGCGTCCGCGTGAACGCCGAGCGCCGCGACCGGGGCGAGGCCGTCGTGGACGAGGTGGGTGACCTCATGGCGTCCCTCCTGGGCTGGGACGGGGAGCGGACCTCACGGGAGAAGGCCAGCTACCGCGCCCGGATCGCGGCCGAGATCGCGGCCGAGGCCGAGGGGTCGGACGCCGAGGCGTCCGCCGCACGCATGGAGGCGGACGACCTGCTCCCCATGTAGGCACACGGAAGCAGGAACCGGACCCCCGGTAGAAGAGGGAGCCGACGGACGCGGCTGCGACGACACACCGCACCGCTACGCTTTTTCGATGGGACTGCACCTGGACAAGGCACGGGAACACGCGGCGGACATCGCGCGGATCGCACTGGACCGCGGCGCCACCGTCGCGGCCGCCGAATCGCTCACCTCCGGGGCCATCGCCTCCTGCCTGGGCGCGGCCGAGAGCGCCAGCGAATGGTTCCGCGGCGCCGTCGTCGCGTACTTCCCGGAGGTGAAGTTCGAGGTCCTCGACGTCGATCCCGGCCCGGTCGTCACCGAACAGGCCGCACGCCAGATGGCAGCCGGGGCACGCAAGCTGCTGGGCGCCGACTGGACCGTAGCGGTCACCGGCGCGGGCGGACCCGGGCCCGAGGAGGGCCATCCCGAAGGCACCGTCTTCATCGGGGTCGCGGGACCCGATCACGAGCATGTCGAGCACGTCATCCTCGACGGGGACCCCAAGGATGTCGTCGAACAAACCGCCGAGCTCGCGCTCGGGAACCTGCTGAGCGTCCTTGAGGGGGCCACCCGGGACCGAACATGACCAAGGCCCCGACCCCTTGATTCACCAGGGGGTCGAGGCCTGAGCCGTTGGCGGTGGCGGTGGGATTTGAACCCACGGATGGGAGACCCATCACGCGCTTTCGAGGCGCGCTCCTTCGGCCGCTCGGACACGCCACCGTCTGTCAGCTTATCGCGGCGCGCGCCCCCGAATCCAATCGGGCTCAGGGGGTTGCCCGGTGCCCGGCGAAGAAGGTCCTGAGCAGCTCGGCGCTCTCGTCCGCGAGGATGCCGCCGACCACCTCGGCACGGTGGTTGAGGCGCGGGTCACGCACGACGTCGAAGACGGACGCCACGGCCCCGGCCTTGGCGTCCAGCGCGCCGTAGACGAGGCGTCCGACCCGGGCGTTCACCAGCGCGCCGGCGCACATGGCGCACGGTTCGAGGGTCACCACGAGGGTGCAGTCCTCGAACGACCAGCCGCGACCGGCCCGGACGCGCTCCGCCGCGGCCCGGCGCAGCACGAGGGCCTCCGCGTGCGCGGTCGGGTCACCCGTCAATTCGCGCTCGTTGCCCGCGGCCGCCAGCACCGTGTCGTCGGGGCCCAGCAGCACCGCCCCGATGGGGACGTCTCCGTGCGACGCGGCGTCCGCCGCCTCGGCCAGGGCGAGGCGCATGGCCGGGACCCAGCGCGTCCCGCCGCTCACGGACGGCTCACAGGTCGAAGTCGCTGGCCACCTTGTCGTAGACGCCGGCGAAGCCGAGCTTCTCGACGATGGCCTCGAGCGACTCCAGGGGGTCCGCGTCCTCGTCGGTGGTGAGCGCCTCCAACTCCACCTCGGGCAGGCCGACGTCGACGAACAGGTCGAAGTCGCCGACCGGGTCGGAGTCGTCATCGTCGTCGGGGAGGTCGAGGCCGAGGAAGTCGACGGCGTCGCGCGCGATGGGCCAGTCGAGGGAGGCGGAGATGTCGGAGAGCAGCAGTTCCACCTTGCGGCCGCGCACGCGGACGATCACGAAGAAGTCGGAGTCGATGCTGACCACGCCGACCGAGCCCGCGTCGCCGGGCACCCGGCGCAGGGTCTCGATCAGTCCGTCGAGGTCGTTGGCGAGTTCCTTGTCCAGCGCCACCCCGGCCGGCTGGCCGTCCTCGCGGTAGAGGGCCGCGACGATGTCGATGTCGTCCTCCCCGGCGTCCTCGGGGTAGTCGTCCTCATCGTCGTCGTCCGACTCATCCTCGTCGTCGTCCGAATCGTCTTCGTCCGACTCATCGTCGTCGTCATCGTCATCGTCGTCGTCGGAGTCATCGTCGTCCGACTCGTCCTCGTCGGAGTCGTCTTCGTAGTCGTCGATGTCCTCGCGGTCGCGCAGGCCGAGGGCGGAGTAGTCGTTCTCCTCGACCTCGTCGATGCCCGGCCGGTCGTCGATGCCCGGCCGGTCGTCGCCGCGGTCAGCGAGTTCGGCGTCGAAGTCCTCGTCCTGTCCGGCCATGATGGTCTCCCTTCCCCCTCGGCCCCCATCGTGTCAGACTCCCGGGCAATCGGCACTCCCCGTCACCCCCAGCTCCCGCGTCACCGAACGGGACGCCGCCCCTCCTGCAAGAATGACCCCGTGCAACTCATCGCCGTGGATCATCCTCTCGTCGCCCACAAGGTCCGCCTGTTGCGGGACGTCCAGACCGACTCCCCCACCTTCCGTCGCCTGGTCGACGAACTGGTCACGCTCCTGTCGTACGAGGCGACCCGTGAGGTGCGCATCGAGGAGATCGCGGTCACCACGCCGGTCACCACCACCACGGGGGCACGCCTGTCCCACCCGCTCCCGCTCGTCGTCCCGATCCTGCGGGCCGGGCTGGGGATGCTCGACGGCATGATGCGCGTGATGCCGACCGCGGAGGTCGGGTTCGTGGGCATGGTGCGCGACGAGGAGACCCTGGAGCCCTTCACCTACGCGGAGCGCCTCCCGCACGACCTGTCCGGACGCCAGTGCTACGTCCTCGACCCGATGCTCGCCACGGGCGGCTCGCTCGGCGGCACGGTCAAGTTCCTCGTCGACCGGGGCGCCGACCACATCACCTGCATCTGCCTGCTCGCCGCCCCCGAGGGCATCGAGCGGATGCGTGCGCTCGTCGACCCCATCGGCGTCCCGTGCACCCTCGTGGTCGCCGCCGTCGACGAGAGGCTCAACGAGCACGGCTACATCGTGCCGGGTCTCGGGGACGCGGGCGACCGCCTCTACGGCTTGGCCGACTGACCCAGGTCGCTGCTCCGCTCGGCGTCGCCCCCCCCCGCGAGGGCCAGGCCCAGCAGGGTGACCCCGGCGCTGCCGAGGATGCCACCGACCAGGCCGGGACCGATCCACCACGCGCCCTTCTTCAAGGGACGGGCGACCGTGACCGTCGCCACTCCCGTGGCGGCACCGGCCGCGATCGCGAGCCTGGCGGCACGTCCGGCGCCATTCGTCCGTGAGCGCGCGGCCGCGACACCCAGCGCCGCCGCGCCGAGCGAGACGGCGAGGTCGGAGACGGCGGCCCTGCCCTTGCCCACCCAGACGTCGGGGCGTCCGGTGATGTCCCAGTGGCTGGCCAGTCGGTTCGGGAGGGAGCGTCCGCGGACCGCGTAGTGCGCGACCACGCTGCCGGCCAGCAGGATGGGCAGCGCGGCGCCGAGCGCGAACGCGTCGTGCGGGGTGTTGGCGAAGGGCTCGTCCTCGGCGTCCGGCTCGATCAGGCCCAGCTTGACGAACACCGCGCCGAAGTTGACGTCCCAGCCCAGGCCGAAGGTCCGGGGGCGCAACACGTGCGGGTCGGCCGGCGCCCAGAGCGCCTGCTTGAGCCGCTCCGCGGTGGGTCGACGGAGGTCGTAGGGGATCCCGAAGACATTGCCGACACCCGGGGCGTCGTCGTCACCCTCGGCCTCGACGGGACCGAGGTCGGCGACGACGCGAGCGAGGTCCTCCGGGGTGGACTGCACGTCGAGCGCGTCGCACAGGGCGATCGCGAACTCGTCCCGGACGCCTTGACGGAGGTCCCGCGACACGGCGGCGACGGCGGCGTCCAGCCAGGCCAGGGCGGCCACGCGGGTGGCCGGGGTGAGCTGGTCGAGGGAGGTGATCATCAGGATTCCTTGAGCAGGTCGTCGAGGGTGTCGCGCACGGAGGCCCACGCCGCGCTGAGGTCGGCGTGGGCGTCCCGCCCCGACCGGCTCAGACGGTAGTACTTCCGCGGCGGGCCGACGGGCGACTCCTGCCATGACGACTCGATCAGCCCGGCCTTGAGGAGGCGGGACAGGAGCGGGTACACCGTCCCCCCGGTGAGGGCGAGCGCGGGGCGGGAGGCCAATTCGTCCACCATCTGGGAGCCGTAACGCTCCCCCTGGGCGAGCAGGCCCAGCACCGCGAGTTCCACCACGCCGCGGCGGATCTGTGCGGTTCGGTCTTCAGCCATGCAGATACGGTACCACCAAGTACCTTGTCGTGCATAGATCTGCTTGAGGGGACCCCTTGGCTGCGTGCGCCGCTCCTGAGAGGATCGGGGCATGCCCTCGCGACTGGCGGAGATCTTCCCGCCCCTGGGCCTGCGCATCACGAGCGGGCCGCTGGAACTGCGCGGCATCGGCGAGGAAGAGGTGCTCGCCCTCCTGCGCGTGGCCGAACGCGGGATCCACTCCCCCGCGCAGATGCCCTTCCTCTTCCCCTGGACCGATGCCGACGCCGACGACCTCCCGCTGAACTACCTGCAGTGGTGGGCCCGTGGGCTTGCGACCTGGTCGCAGGACGCCTGGGCCCTCGACCTCTGCGTGCTGTGGGAGGGGGAGGTCGTCGGCGTCCAGGGCGTGGCGACGCGGGACTTCCTGACCTTCCGCTACGGCGAGACCGGCTCGTGGCTGGGCACCGCGTACCAGGGACGCGGCATCGGGACGGCGATGCGCGCGGCCCTGTGCGCGTTCCTGTTCGACCACCTCGACTTCGAGTTCATCACGTCGTCCGTCTTCGAGGACAACCCCCGATCGTTGCGGGTCAGCCAGAAGCTGGGCTACCGCGACAACGGCCTGGACTGGAAGAAGCCCCGCGGCGGCCGGGTCACCTCGCACCGCCTGTTGCTCCTGCCCGAGGACTTCGTGCGCGGCGACCCCATCACCGTCGAGGGCGTGGAGCCGTTGCGACGCTTCATCGGGCTCGACGAGCGAGCAGGTCACTGAGGGGGTTCAGCCGATCAGCGTGCGCGCCACGTTGGGGTAGTTCGTGATCACCGCGTCCACCTCGAGGCGGAGCATGCGCTTCAGGTCGTCCGGCTCGTTGACCGTCCACACGTTGACGGCGATGCCGTGCTCGTGGGCCTTCTCGACGATCTTGCGCCGCGTGGCCGCGATCGAGGGGTGCAGCGCCGTCGCGCCCAGCGTCCCGGCGTACCGCCATGGCTTCCACAGCGGCTCGGAGTACAACGCGCCCAGTTCCGTGGCCGCACCCAGTCGGACCAGGTGGCGCAGCGAGTAGTGGTTGAAGGTGGACAGGACCACGCGCGGAGCCATGTCGAAGTCGTCGACGAGTTCGAGGACACGCTCCTCCAGGCCCTTGTAGGCCATGCGGGAGTTCTTCAACTCGATGTTCACCACCGTCCCGGTGTCGCGCACCAGTTCGAGGACCTCCACCAGTGTGGGAATGCGGGTGCCGGCATACTTCTCCTGGCCGTAGCTCGCGTCGAGGCGGCGCAGGTCGTCCAGGCTGTGGTCGGCGACCCAGCCATGGCCGTCGGTCGTCCGCTCGAGCGTCTCGTCGTGGATGACCACGACCTCATCGTCCCTCGTCAGCTGGACGTCGAGCTCGAACGCGTCCGCCCCCTGCTCCAGTGCGAGTTCGAATGCGGGAAGCGTGTTCTCCGGCGCGTACCCGCTCGCGCCTCGGTGGGCCCAAACCTCGGTCATGCCGGCCATCGTGACAGTGCCAGTCGACGAAACGGTGAACAGCCCGCCGACGCGCCGGAGGGTGATGGGTGTGGAATGACTGAAGTGTGAAAGGCAGGGCGCGCCACCTCGGCAGAGCCCCCGGGCAGTAGGTTCGACCGGGTGAGAGAGACAACCCCGATCGACGCCATCGCCGAGGACCACACCCGCGCCCTCGTCGACCTCAGTCCGCTGCTCGCGACGACGCTGGGCGTCCCGGGCCGCGACCACCTGTCCGACGACCTGTCGCCGGCGGGCCACCAGGCCCTGGCCGACCTCGACCGGGCCACGCTGGCCCGGCTCGATGCGTCGACCCCGGTGGACGCCACCGACGAGGTCACGCTCGCCGCAATGCGTGACCGGCTCGGGCTGGAAATGGAGTCGTTCGAGGCGGGCGACCACCTGCGCGACCTGAACAACATCGCCTCGCCGGTGCAGGCCCTGCGCGACATCTTCGACCTGATGCCGTCCACCACGGCCGAACATTGGGCGAACATCGCCGGACGCATGGCGTCCCTGCCGGCCTCGATCGACGGCTACATCGAGACCCTGCGTGAGGGCATCGCCGCCGGCACCACCCCCGCCATCCGACAAGTGGAGTTGGCCGTCACCGAGACGGGGGACCTGGCCGACGAGCAGGGGTCGTTCTTCACCGCCCTCGCCGACCGGGCACGCGCCGATCGGGCCCGCCCGGACGGGTCCGCTCCCGACGGTGCACTGGCCGCCGACCTGGCGCGGGGCGCCGCCGCGGCCCGCGAGGCCTACGGCCGCCTGTCCGCGTTCCTGCGCGACGAACTGGCACCGGCCGCCCGTCCGGACGACGCCGTCGGCCGGGACATCTACCAGCGCATGTCGCGCCTCTTCGTCGGCGCGAGGATCGACCTCGACGAGACCTACGCGTGGGGCGTCGAGGAACTCGCGCGGATCACCGCCGAGCAGGAGGCCCTGGCCCGTGAGATCGCCGGTCCGGGGGCCACGGTGGCCGACGCCGTCCGCGTGCTCGACGAGGACCCGGCCCGCACGCTCGACGGCACGGACGCGCTGCGCACGTGGATGCAGACGACCGCCGACGAAGCCGTGGCCGCGCTCGACGGCGTGCATTTCGACATCCCCGAGCAACTGCGCACGATCGAGGCGATGATCGCCCCGACGCAGTCCGGGGGCATCTACTACACGGGCCCGACCGACGACTTCACCCGTCCGGGTCGTATGTGGTGGAGCGTCCCGCCGGGCGTCACCACGTTCAACACCTGGCGCGAGAAGACGACCGTCTACCACGAGGGCGTCCCGGGCCACCACCTTCAGATCGGTCAGGCGGTGTACAACGCGGCCGAGCTCAACTGGTGGCGGCGCCAGATCTGCTGGCTGTCCGGGCACGGCGAGGGCTGGGCGCTGTACGCGGAGCGCCTCATGGAGGAGTTCGGGTTCCTCGAGGATCCGGGCGACCGCTTCGGCATGCTCGACGCCCAACGTCTCCGCGCCACGCGGGTGGTCCTGGACCTCGGCGTCCACCTCGGCAAGCCGGCCTTCGACCGGTACGGCGGCGGCACCTGGGACTACGACAAGGCCTGGCAGCTGCTGGTCGACAACGTGAACATGGACGAGGGCTTCCTCCGCTTCGAGCTGCACCGCTACCTCGGCTGGCCGGGTCAGGCGCCCTCCTACAAGGTGGGTCAGCGGATCTGGGAGCAGATCCGGGCCGATGCGGCCGCGTCCGCCCAGGCGCGGGGCGAGGAGTTCTCGCTCAAGGAATTCCACTCGCGCGCCCTGAACCTGGGTTCGCTGCCGCTGGACGTCCTGCGGGCGGCGTTGGGCTGAGCTGGGCTGACCGGGGGTGACTTGGGCTGACGTTCGGCCTCCCTCCCTCGACGTAGCGCCATCTGGACCACATTTGGTTCGGATGGCGCTTCACGTTGACGACGTCACCCCTTGTCAGCGCGATTCGGTCGAGAAGGTCGCCTCGTTCATGTGGTCCAGATGGCGCTACGCGCGGCGCCTCAGGGAGAAAGACGTCCTGATCGGCTGGCGCTGGCCCCCCACGTGCACCACGTCGGCGTCGTCGACGGTGAGCTGGCTGGCGTAGTGGCGAAGTGCTTCCTGGAGCAGGGCCAGGTGCTGCGGGGTCTCGATGCGCTCGTCGCCCGTGTCGGGATCACCGTCCGCGGCCGCATCGTCGGACACGACCTCCCAGAACGGCACCCCCAGCTCGGCCGCGGCCGCCCGGCTCGGCTCGTGGAGCGCCACATGGTCGGGGTGACCGTAGCCGCCGTGGGCGTCGTAGCTGACGATGGCATCCGCGTGGATCGCCCGGGCGTGGGCGGTGATGTCGGCGGTGATCTCCGCGCTCGTGGCGCTGGTCAGGGCATCCGTCCCCGCCTGGTCACCCGGGCCGGCCACCGTCTGGGCCTCGTCCAGCCAGCGCATGCCGGAGTCGGTGTAGCGACGAGGAACGAGGTCGTCAGTCCGGGCCGGGGGCTCCCCCAGGAAGGCGTGCTCACGCACCCCGAGCACGCGGCACGCGGCGGCCAACTCGCGCTCCCGGCGGGCGATGAGCTGGGGCGTGCCGACGAGGTGCGAGAGCGGGCCCTGCACCACCTCGCCCTGCTCGCCGCGCGTGGCCGTGAGGACGGCCACGCGGACGCCACGGGCCGCGAGTTCGGCGATGAGGCCGCCCGTCGCGAGGGTCTCGTCATCGGGGTGGGCATGCACGAAGAGGACCGTGCTGCGGTCGAACACCGTGTCGCCCATCGACTCACCCATGGCGCTCTCCGGTGAGCATCGTCAGCACCAGGATGCTGGTCCCGTCCGCGTCCGGGGGGCAGTCGACCCGGTGGACGACATGGTCGCGCAGGTGCACCACCACGCCCGGGTCGAGGCGAACGGTCTCGCCCTCGCAGGTGAAGTCGAGGACCCCGGACACGCACTGGACGGTGATGGGGTGTGCGGCCTTGTGGTCCGACAGGGTCTGGCCGGCCGTGAACGTGAAGGCGATCACGTTGGCGCCGTCGCCCTGCAGCAGCCGCTGCACCGCCGGCCGCGTGCCCTCCTTGGCCGAGGGCGCCGATCGAAGGAGGTCGATCACGGTCATGCCCTCCCGGTCGTGGCGGGCGGCCTCACCGAAGGTCTCGGGCGTGTTGAGAGGGATGCTTGCCTGGGTCATGGAGCAACCCTAGGTCTCCTGTCCACGCTCGAGTAGAGCCGGGCCCCAGAACCGCACGAGCACGACCGCCCCCATTGCGCACACGTGTTCGAAAAGTGTCGGTGGTGAGTTCTAGCGTGGTGGTCATGGAAGTCCTACCCCTGAGGAGTGCTCGCCAGGTGGCGGGTGAGTTGGTGCAGGTGCGCGAGAGTCGTCGTGCCCTGGAGGTTTGTGAGGTGGATCTGGTCGCCGAGTTGGTCGACCTGTACGACACGGTGCCCGAATCGCTGGTGGAGGGTGCCGAACGCCTGGTGGCGTCGGGGCACGACGGCACACCGGTGTTCGCCGAATTCCTCATCCTCGAACTCGCCGCCCTGATGGGCTTCTCGGCCGACAGTGCCCGCTCGCTGGTGTCGGACGTGGTGGACCTGCGGGAGCGGATGCCGCGGACGTGGGAGGCGTTGCATCGGGGCTTGCTGCCGGTGTGGCAGGCCCGCAAGCTGGCCCAGAAGACGAGCCTGCTCACCCTGTCGGCGTGCCGGGAGGTGGATGAGGCATTGTTCCCGGCACTGGGCCGCTTGGCGTGGCCACGCGTCTTGCGGAAGTTGGGGGGCCTGATCGTGGCGGCCGACCCCCAGGGTGCGATCGAGCGGGCCGACAGCAAGCGGTCGGAGACGTTCGTGCGGATCGTGCACGAGGGGGAGGGCATCTCGAGTGTGTACGCGCGCCTGCACAGCGAGGACGCCCTGGTCCTGGCGAACGCGGTCGAGACCCTCGCCCGGCAGAAGGTCACCGACGGGGCGACCGACCCCCTCGACCGGTTGCGCGCGCAAGCCCTGGCCGATCTCGCCAAGCCGAGCGACACCCCACTCCCCGGTGGTCTGCCGCGTCCGGAGGCGACGCTGGTGGTGCACGTGGTGCCGGGGAGCCCGTTGGCGCGGACCCAACTGGTCGGCCCGACCGCGAACCGGGGTGGCGGCGACCTGGGGGCCCTGCTGCTGGGGCAGGTCCGGGACCTCCTGCAACACCACCGGGTCCGCGTCCTGCCGGTCATCGACCTGGCCGACGATCCGGCGGTGGATGCCTACGAGGTGCCGGCCGGGATCGGTCGGCAGGTGGTGGTCCGGGACGGGTTCGAGGTGTTCCCCTTCTCGTCCCGGCCCGCGGCCGGCTGCCAACGAGACCACACCCAGTCCTGGCGCCACGGTCGGCCGCGGCAAACCAGGCCCAGCAACCTGGGCTGCCTGTCGCAGTTCGTGCACCGCGCCAAGACCCACGGCCAGTGGAAGTACGAGCAATCCGACCCGGGCCGGTTCACGATCACCAGCCCGCTCGGGTCCGGCTACGAAGTCACCCGGCAAGGCACCCACCTGAGGCACCGGCACACCCAACACATCCCACCCCAACCCCTCACCATCACCGCCGGATTCATCCCCCGCACCGACCTCCCCACACCCCCCACCCGCACC
>NZ_JCAKNE010000044.1:0-20792 GCF_059515965.1 Propioniciclava sp. LT432
TGGATATTGCGCTTGCTGAGGGCCGGTGTTCCGCTGGGGGGTGAGCCAGTGTTCCGGGGATCGGTGGGCCACGTCGACGGGATGGGTTGCCATGGTGCTGGGGCGGCCGCTTGGGCCGCCCCAGCGCTGTGGTTACTGCAGGTGAGTGAAGTGTTTGCGCAGGGAGTCGTCACAGTCCAGGACGGTGGCGTGCGCGTTGGTGGTGATCCGGTCGACGATGGCGTCGGCGAGGATCTTCTCTTCCATCCGGTCGTGCCACTGGCCCGGTGGTAGCTGGGAGCAGTAGATCGTGGAGGCGGTCTTGTGTCGTCGGTCGATCAGGGTGTGCAACTGCTGGACCTGGACCCGGGTGGGCGGGGTGAGGAACCAGTCATCGATGATCAACAACTCGACGTTGACCAGGGTGTCGAGGCAGCGCTTCTTGTCCCCGGTCCGTTCGGCGATGGTGATCCGGTCGAACAGTTCCCCGGCGGGCAGGTAGAGCACCTTGCGGTACTGCTGGCAGGCCTTGTTCCCCAGCGCGCAGGCGACGTAGGTCTTCCCCGCGCCGGTGGGTCCTTGCAGGATGACGTCTTGGTGCTTGACCAGGTAGGCGCCGACCGCGAGCCGGTGGATCAGCTCGAGGTCCATGCTGCGGCCGGGCATGGCTTTCAGGTCGGTCAGGTCGGCGGCGGGTTGGGCGAGGCAGGCTTGGCGGCGGAGCCGGTGCAGCTTGCTGTCGCGGCGTCTCTCGTATTCCCAGTCGACGGCCTGTTTGACCAACTCTGGACCGGTCAGGGTGGCGGCGGTCGTGGTGTCGGCGAGGTTCTCGAAGTACTCGGCCATCCCGGACAATCGCATCGTCTTCAAGCGGGTGAGGGTTTCCACATCGATCATGCTCGGCTCCCGTAGTAGTCGCTGCCGCGGACATAGCCGGCGTCGCCCAGGGAGGGGGCCGGCGGGGCTTGGGTGGGTGGGGTCCAGCCGGTCCACAGCTTCTTGATGAGCGTGTAGGAGGGGGCGGGGGTGGCCGCCAACGCCCGCGTGCAGGTGTCCTCCAGGCGGGCCATGCCGCCGGGCTTGGTGGCCAGCGACATCACCCCCAGACAGGACCGGTAGGACTGCTCGACGATCTGGCGGGACGCCAGGATCGCCCCGATCGCCGCTTGGGTGTTCGGGCCCACCGTGGCGGCCCACTGCTCGAATCGTTCCGGCGTCCAGTCGACCAGTCGGCTGCGGTGGGTGGCGGGCATGTGGGCCGGCAGGGTCGCATACCGGCCCGACACCCCTTGGAAGCGGGGGTGGGACGCGACCCGCTCGATCCCGTCGAAGACCTCCACGATGCTCGTGGTGAGGCGCACATCCAGGGATTGGCCGATCAACCGGGAAGGGACGGAGTAGAAGTTCTTGTCGACCTGGACGTGGTAGTTCGGGCCGACCTTGGCCTTGCGGAGCTCGGCCAACTCGAACCGGACCGGCGGCAGCGGTTGCAACAGTGGCTTCTCGTCGCGTTCGAACACGATCTGCCGGGAGTCCTCCCGCTTCTGGAACGGACGCGCGTTGATGGCAGCGACTTCGGCGAAGATGGCCTCGTTCAACTCGGCCAACCCGACGAACTGCCGATTGCGGAGCACCGCCGCGACCTGCCCCGCGACGAACCGGACGCTCCCTTCGACCACTGCCTTGTCGCGGGGACGTTTCACCCTGGCCGGGATGACCGCGGTGCCGTAATGCTCGGCCAACCGGGCATAGGCGGGGTTCAACGCCGGCTCGTAGCGGTCCGACCGGGACACCCCGGTCCGCAGGTTGTCCGGCACCAGGAGCCGGGCAGCACCCCCGAAATCCTCCAGGGCGTGCACGTGCGCGTCGATCCACGACCCGAGCGTCATGTCCGGGAACGCCTCCACATACGTGTAGGCCGAATACGACAGTGCGGCCACGAACACCCACCCCTGTCGTGGTTCGCCGGTCAGCGGGTCGGCGTAGGCCATCGGGTCCCCGGCCCAGTCGACCTCGATCGACTCGCCCGGGTTGCGCTGGATCCGCATCGACGCGCCGGTGGCCTTCGCCCACCGCCGGTACTGTTCGTTGAAGAACGAGTACTGGTAGGGCACCTCGCCGGTGGCGCGGCAGTTGGCCACGTACTCGTTCCACAACACCAGCAGCGTCACCGACGGCCGTCCCAGCTCCCGGTGCACGTGCTCGAAGTCTGGTGTGGCCCGGTCCGAGTCCGGCTTGGCCGGTTCGGGCAGCAACAGCCGGCGGACCTCGTCAGCCCCGAGGTCCGTCACCTGCTCGAACCCGACCCCCGCCGAGTCCGCCGCAGTGAACACCGCCGCCACCGTGTTACGGGAACACCCCAACACGTCCGCGATCCCACGCTGACTGACCCCCTCAGCTCGCAGCCGAAGGATCTGTTTGTAGTCGACCATGAAGGCGACTTCCTCTCGTCACGCCGTACCCCAACGGCACGGCGCGACGAACGTCCCACACGAAAACCCGAGCGCCGCCACGGTCCACCGCGCCCCGTCGCCGTGGCTCACCGCCCACCGGACCACTGGCTCACCCCACAACGGAACACCGGCCCTCACCGAGCGCAATATGCAGCATGCGGCTGCGAGCACGAGCCGACGACCACGGCAGTCGATGAGAGCGAGGAGAAGGAGCGGCCCTGGTGGAGGGACCGCGGGATCATGGTGCCGGTCTTCTCCGGTGTCGCGTTCCTCGCTGGTCTGATCCTTGAGTGGTCCGGCATGGAGATCCCGGCACTGGTGCTGTTCTGGGTCGGCTTGCTGCTGGGCGCGTCGACGTTCACGCCGGGCGCGATCCGGAAGCTGTTCAAGGGCAAGCTGGGCATCGGGCTGCTGATGACGATCAGCGCGGTCGGCGCAGTCGTCCTCGGCTACGTCGAAGAGGCTGCGGCGCTGGCGTTCCTCTACTCGATCGCAGAGGCGCTGGAGGACAAGGCGATGGACCGCGCCCGCGGCGGGCTGCGAGCGCTGCTGAAGCTGGTCCCCGACACCGCGACCGTGCGCCGCGACGGCGCTTCGGTGGAGATTGCGGCGAAGGACCTCGCGGTCGGGCAGGTCATGGTGGTTCGTCCCGGCGAGCGGATCGCGACCGACGGAGTCGTCCGTGCGGGGCGCTCCAGCCTGGACACCTCGGCGATCACGGGCGAGTCGATCCCGGTCGAGGTCGAGCCCGGCGACGCCGTGTCGGCCGGCGCGATCAACAGCGCCGGTGCGCTGGAGGTCGAGACGACGGCGGCGGGCACCGACAACTCGCTCACGACCATCGTGGAGCTGGTGGAGCAGGCGCAGGCGGAGAAGGGCGAGCGAGCGCGCCTCGCGGACCGGATCGCGCGCCCGCTGGTCCCGGGCGTGCTGGTCCTCGCGGCCCTGGTCGCCCTGGTCGGCTCGCTGTTCGGGGACCCGGAGCTGTGGATCACCCGAGCCCTCGTCGTCCTCGTCGCCGCCTCCCCGTGCGCGCTGGCGATCTCGGTGCCGCTGACGGTGGTCGCGGCGATCGGCGCGGCGAGCAAGTTCGGCGTGATCATCAAGTCCGGCGCGGTGTTCGAGCGCTTCGGCACGGTCCGCCACGTCGCCGTCGACAAGACCGGCACCCTCACCCGCAACGAGCCCGCCGTCACCGCGGTCCTCGCCGCGGACGGCGTGACCGACGCCCAGGCGCTGGCCTGGGCGGCCGCGCTGGAGCAGCACAGCACGCACCCGCTGGCCGCGGCGATCACCGCCGCAGCCCCCGGAGCCCAGGCTGCGGAGGGCGTGACCGAGCAGGCCGGGCACGGCATCGAGGGCAAGATCGACGGGTCTCGGATCACCGTCGGCAGCCCCCGCTGGCTCGACGCCGGGGTGCTCGGCGACCAGGTCGCGGGCCTGGAGGAGCAGGGCATGACCGTTGTGATCGTGCACCGCGACGGGGCCCCTGTCGCCGCGATCGGCGTCCGCGACGAGCTGCGTCCCGAGGTCCCCGAAGTGGTGCGGACTCTCGCGGCGCAGGGCGTCGGGGTGACGATGCTCACCGGCGACAACGCCCGCACGGCACGGGCGCTGGCAGCGCAGGCCGGTATCAGCGACGTGCGCGCGGAACTGCGTCCCGAAGACAAAGCGACCGCGATCGGGGAGCTGTCAAAGGCGGGGTCGGTTGCAATGATCGGCGACGGCATCAACGACGCCCCCGCTCTGGCCGCCGCGGACATCGGCATCGCGATGGGCGCGACCGGCTCGGACGCGGCGATCGAGTCCGCCGAAGTCGCGTTCACCGGCCACGACCTCCGCCTCATCCCGCGCGCGTTCGACCACGCCCGCCGCGGACGCCGCATCATCAACCAGAACATCGTCCTGTCGCTGCTGATCATCACCGCGCTGTTGCCGCTCGCGCTGTTCGGCGTCCTCGGACTCGCCGCTGTGGTGCTGGTCCACGAGATCGCCGAGGTCGTCGTGATCCTCAACGGACTCCGCGCCGCCCGCACGCGTACCCCACGGCTGGAGAGCTGATGCTTGCGACCATCGGCTCAGCGATCGGCTTGTTTGCTGCGACCAACATCGATGACATCGTCGTGCTGACCGTGCTGTTCCTGGCCTCCAGCCGAGGGAAGCCGCGACCGTGGCAGATCGTCGCAGGCCAGTACCTCGGGTTCATCACCCTCGTCGTGATCAGCGTGATCGCCGCGCTCGGCCTGACCATCGTCCCCGACGAATGGGTGGGCTTCCTCGGCCTGATCCCGCTCGGCATCGGCATCTGGACCCTCGTGCGGGGCCTGCGACGCAACGGTGACGACGATGACGACGACGAGAAGATCACCGCGGTCGGGCTGTGGGGCGTCGCCGGGATCACGATCGCCAACGGGGCCGACAACATCTCCCTCTACACGCCGATCTTCCGCACCAGTTCGCCCGGCGACGTCGTCGTCATGATCGCGGTGTTCCTCGTCCTCGTCGCCGTCTGGTGCGCTGCTGGACGCCTGATCGGAACCCACAAGGCCGTCACCGAAACGCTTGAACGCGTCGAGCACTGGCTCGTACCCGTCGTGTTCATCGGCCTGGGCCTGTTCATCCTGATCGATTCCGGCGTCATCGTCCGCCTCGTCGAGGTCCTCGCATGACCCCGGACGCGGCTGCCGATGCTGAGCTGACGTCGGGAGAGCGGCAGCAGAGGGGGCGTTGGCGGCTCACGGCGGGGGCACTCGCGCTCGGCGGGCTCGTCCTCCTGATCGATCAGGGGACGAAGGCATGGGCGGAGGCCACGCTCACAGTAAGTGAGCGCCTCCCGCTGATCGGCGACCTGCTGGGCCTGCAACTCGCTTACAACCCCGGCGCGGCGTTCTCCTTCGGTGAGGGTTCCACCTGGGTGTTCGCGCTGGTGGCCGTCGCGGCCACCGTCACCGCGATCGTGTTCGCGTTCCGTGTCCGACACCCCGGGTGGGCGATCGTGATCGGCGCGCTTGGCGGGGCCGCCGCCTCCCACGCCGGCGACAGGCTTTTCCGTGCTCCAGGGTTCGCCCAGGGGCACGTCGTGGACTTCCTCGCCTACGGGAACTGGTTCATCGGGAACGTCGCCGACGTCGTGATCGTCACCGCCGCGATCGCCGGAGCGCTTCTGATGATCCGCGGCAACGAGAACTGAGAGGACCATCATGGAGATCATCCTGCAGTATTTCAACGGCTGCCCCAACTGGGAGGTGCTCGACCAGCGGCTCGCTGAAGTAGTCAACGACCGATCCGATGTCAGGGTCATACGTCAGCTGGTCGAGACCCCCGAGGACGCCGTGCGCCTCGGGTTCCACGGCTCCCCAACCGTGCTCGTCGACGGCATCGACCCGTTCGCCGACGAGCGTACCCACGTCGGGCTCGCCTGCCGGATGTTCCGCACGCCAGCTGGGATCGCCGGGTCGCCGACCGTCGAGCAGTTGCGCGAAGCGATTTCCGGCCCGGGCGCTGACGTGTGATGCTCGTTCAGGCGTGGTCGGAACGGAGTGCCGGATAGTCGGACCAGTCACCGCCGGCGAGACGCGACCATGCGGCGGCGGACGAGGTCGTGATGCCGAGGAGATCCGAGACGATCCGGGGATGCATTTGCCGGGTGAGCTCGATGAGCGCTGTGGTGCGTGCGCTTCCCGCGAGCAGGCCTTCGGCGCGAAGACGACGGCTCAGCGGGCCCGGGGTGAGGTGATTGCCTGGGTTCCGGCCACATTGACCAGCCCGTGTGCCGAGTTAGGGCGTGTCTCGTAACCGTTGGAGCCATCTGATGATCGCGTTCAGGACCGCGGCCCCGCGGTAGACGATGCCGAGTTTGTCGTAGCGGGTGGCGAACCCGCGCCATTGCTTGCCGTGGTTGAACGAGCGTTCGACGTGGTTGCGGTTCTTGTAGTCGACCGGGTCGAAGGCGGGAGGTCTGCCTCCGCTGCTGCCGCGGCGTTTCCGGTTCGCGATCTGGTCGGCCGGTTCAGGGATGGTGGTGGTGATCCCTCGCGAGCGCAGCAGCGAGCGGTGCCCGCGGGCGGAGTAGGCCTTGTCGCCCCGCAACCGGTCCGGGGTGGTGCGGGGCCGGCCCGGTCCGATCCGGGGCACCGACAGGTGGTCCAGCAGGACCGGCAGCATCGGCGAGTCACCGGACTGGCCGGCTGACACGACCACGACCATCGGGGCACCGCGGCCGTCGACGAGGTGGTGGATCTTGCTGGTCAACCCGCCCCGGGAACGCCCGATGCCGTGGTCAGACGGTTCCAGTCGCAGATTGTTGTAGTTCGGTGGCGCCCCCTGTGTCCCGGGGCAGGTTGGTGCCGTGCTGGTGCGCCCGGTTGATCGTGGAGTCCACGTTCACCGACCAGTCGATCCGCCCGGCCGCGTCCGCCTGGGCCATCAGCATGGCGTGGATCTTGTCCCAGGTGCCGTCCTCGCTCCACGCTCGGTGCCGGGCCCACACGGTCTGCCACGCCCCGAACTCGGCGGGCAGGTCCCGCCACGGGCTCCCCGTGCGGTAGCGCCACACGATGCCCTCCACCACCAGCCGGTGATCCGCCCACGGCCGGCCACCCCTGGCACCGGCTCGGGGCATCAACGGCGCCAACCGAGCCCAGTCCTCATCGGTCAACACCGGCATCCGACTCACGGGACCTCACCCTGCCCGAGAAGCCCCTGCAGGGTAACGAGACACGCCCTAGCCGCCTTGCCAGTCTGGCGGCGCCAAGTTCGGTCGCCCACCCTATTGATCTGGTGCCTGGGATGGCCCAGCGGCCGGAGTGCTCTGATCCGGTCACTGGTGGTTGCGTCGCTTCGGAAGTCGAACGCGGTGTCGATCAGCATGTGAGCAGTGATGCCCCTGCGCCCGAACGCGCGCAACTGCCGCCGGGTGTATGTGGGCGACACGGTCCCGAGCTCGCCCCGACGCCCCGGACGCCACGGGTTACGTATCGCGGTTCTGGATGAGTCTTAGCAGGCTGGCGTCAGGGTCGAGCAGAGCGCCGATTCGCAGTCCGGATGCCTCATGCCTGGGCGGCTCGATACGTGGCCAGCCGACGGTGGTCTCTGGAATGCCCGCCTTCCGGCATTCGCTGTAGAAGGCGTCGAGGTCGTCGAGGCGAAGGCACGAGCCGAAGGAAGACGTGGCGGGGTTGAGATTGGCGTCGGGGAAGAACTCGAGGAGGAGGTGGCCGCGGCTGAGGATCAGCCAGCCTGAGTCACGGAAGACGACTGTGAATCCGAGCGCTGCGTAGAAGCTGATCGTTGCGTCGAAGTGGCGTGACGGGAGGTTGGGCGTCGCGTGGTCGACCATGCTCGATCCTAACGTCCGGCTCGCCCTCGCCCTATCCGACAGACTCGTGTGAGACGCCCGAGTTGATCGGAACTTGGCTGGGGCGGGGACAGGAGAATTGGATCCCATGACCAGCACCATGGCAGCACCGGCAGGCACCGACGAGGCGACGACCACCACCCCGATGGCCCAGACCCCGGCGGCCGCGTCGGTTGGAGGGCCGCGTGAGGGGCGCGCGAAGCGACGCACGTTCACCACCGAGTACAAGCGGCGGATCGTCGCGGAGTACGGCGCCGCACCGAGCGGCGCGAAGGGGGCGGTGCTGCGCCGGGAACGGCTGTACGACTCCCATGTGCAGGAGTGGCGGGCCGCCATCGCCGGTGGCACGTTGGACGAGCCGTCGAAGGGGGGCCGGCCCCGCAAGACCACCGAGCAGGCCCGGATCTCGGAGTTGGAACGGCAGGTCGCCCGGCTGGAGGCCGAGGCGGCGAGGAAGGATCAGGTCATCGCCGACCGTGATGCCGCACTCGAGGTGCTGGGAAAAGGTGTCGCGTTCTTGGAGGCGATCACGTCCAGGAACAAGCGATGACCCACAGCATGTGGCGGGCCTAGCGCCACCGCCGACGAACTCAGCCCACATACCGGTGTAGGCAAGGCCTGCGAGCTGGTCGGCCGGTCGCGGGCCACCCACCACCGGCAAGCCCATCCCAAACCCAGGGTGTTCGGGCCGCACCCGAAACCGAGGCACCCGGCAGAACTCTCCCCCGCGGAGCGGGAGCAGGTGCTCGGGGTGTTGAACAGCCCGTTCTACGCGGATTCGTCGGTGGCTCAGGTGTGGGCGTGCGAGCTCGACGAGGGCCGCTACTGGTGCTCACAACGCACGATGTACCGGATCCTGGCCGGCTCAGGCCAATGCGGGGAACGCCGCCGCCAGTCCACCCATCCGCCCCGCAGCATCCCCGAGCTGGTTGCTGAGGCCCCCAACACCGTGTGGTCGTGGGATATCACGAAGCTGGCCGGCCCGGCCAGGGGGATCTGGTACCACTGCTACGTCGTCATCGACATCTTCTCCCGCTACGCGCTCGGCTGGCGCGTCGAGGCCGTCGAGGACGGCCGCCTCGCCGCTGACCTGGTCGCCGACATCATCGCCACCCAAGGCACCCCACCCGGCTGGCTCCACGCCGACGGCGGCACCGCCATGACGTCCAAACCATTGGGTTCGCTCCTGGCCAACCTCGACGTCACCAGGTCGCACAACCGGCCCCGGACCAGCAACGACAACCCCTACAGCGAGGCCCAGTTCAAGACCATGAAGTACACCCCCGACTACCCGAACCGGTTCGACTCCCTCGGCCATGCCAGGGCGTGGATGGAAGAGTTCATGGCCTGGTACAACCACGAGCACCGCCACTCACGGATCGGCCTGCACACCCCGGCCTCGGTGCACTACGGCACCGCCCACGACATCCGAGCCGCCCGCCAGACCATCCTCGACGCCGCCTGGCTCGCCCACCCCGAACGGTTCAACCGCCGGCCCGCAGCACCCCGGCTACCCGAACGAGTCACCATCAACGACCCCGCGAAACGAATCCCGAACCCCCAACCTCAGAAGGCTTGAGACGTCTCACTTGACTTGACAACTTCCGTCGCCCCCGGGGGCACGTCCGATCATGCCGCGAGGTGCCGGTGTTGACGCTAGTGCTGGGGAAGGTGATGCGTGTCGCATTGGCGACGTGGAGTTCAACGCGGCCACCGATGGGGAAGGTGATCAAGGGGGTGGTATGGCCGAAGTCGACGTTGGCCACAATGGGCTTGCCGGCCAGCGACGGGATGGTGGCGACGATGGCTTCAAGGTCCTCGCGTGCCATACCGCTGGCGTTCTGGAACCGGCCGAGCACGAGCCCGCGGACGGTGTGCGCGTCGGGGAGTTGCATGAGCGAGTTCAGGTCTCGCCGGAACTCCACGGGATCGCTCAACTCGTCATCTTCCAGGAACAAGACGACGTCCCGCACCGACGGCATCCACGGGCTTCCCTGCAGCAGGTTCAGCGTGCACAGGTTCCCGCCGATGATCTGCCCGGGAATACGGCCTGGTGGGTGTGGGGCCGGGGGGGCATCAGGGCAGGTGGGCGCGGTTGAGTTCTGCCATGAGGGCAGGTCGGCGCCGGTAGGCCTCGCGCAGCCTGATGAGGTGGCTGACTGCTTCCTCGTTGTGCCCGGCCTTGTCGTACAGGGAGCGCGCCCGCACCAGCAGAGCGACGATTGACGGGTACTGCTTCGAGTTCGGAGTGGTGAGTTGCGCCTCTGCTTGGGCCAGGCACAACCGTGCGGCGCGGAGGGGGTAGTCGTCCTCGGAGGCGTCCACGAGTTCGCGCCAGGCCTGACCGGCACCGTGGGCGTCCGCTGCTGCCCAGGCGTCGGTGAGGTTCCCGTCGCTCAGGTGGAGCCAGATCAAATGGTGGCCGCCGGCGCCCGCGCGGCTGGTGGCCTCCTCGATGGCCCAAGTGCGTTGTTCGGCCAGGTCGCCTGACTCGTCGGCGACCGCGCACAACAGGCGGTAGGCGGTCTCGCTGAGGTCGACGGCGAACTGGTCTCGGGCCACCGCGAGGGCTGCGTCGGGACGCCCCGCGTCCAGGTAGGCGCGGGTCGCGACCGGCGCGGAAACCGTGGTGTGCAAGGCCTGCCATGGGTGGCCGACGGCGTGGGCTGCGCCGGCACGGTCGAGCCAGTGCAGGGCCAACGCCGTCTGTCCGGCGGCCTGGAGCCGGCCCACGATCTCCCCGTAATAGGGGGTGGGTCCACACGACAGCAGGGTGACAGCGGCGTCGATGTCCCCATCGTGGTCGGCCAGTTCCAGCAGCATGGCCGCCACCTCATCGCGGTACGGGTCACCAGCCGGCGCGTTACCAGCGAGTGCGGCGACCCTGTCGCGGTAGGCCACCCAGGCCGGGTCGTCCAGGGCGTGGGCGACGGTAGCCAGAGTCAAGGACGGCCAGCCGTACTCCATCCGGAACCCGAGTATCCAGCGGGCCAGCGCGGTGGGGTCGGGGTGTCCCTCCACTGCGCGGGCATACAGTTCGCAGGCGCGCTCGGCGACACCCACGAGTGCGTCAGCGTTGTCGCTTGACTGACCCAGGTCGCCGATCCGGGTGAGGAGGTGCTCCAGCACCTGTCCGACAATGGGGTGTGCGCCCTGGTCGAGGTGGCGTTCCAACTCGTCGAGGACCTCGTCCACGGCTGCGATGCCGTCATCATCGTCCTCGTCATAGGAGAAGGGATCGCCATAATCGAGGTCGACGCCCGAGATGGCGGCGTCGACCATCCTGACGAGCTCGGTTTCGACGTGGGTGTTGTCGGGGGTGGCCAGCAGCTGCAGCGCGCGCATGGCCTCGGGACTGTAGGACGCCAACACCAGCACAAGCTCGCGCACCGACAGGTCATCCAGACCGGCGAGGAACTCCTCCACCTCCGCGCTGACCGGGTGTCGGACGCCGTCCGCGCCGATCACCGTGCGCATGGCCATCGTCGTTCGCCGTGGCGAACGGAAACGCCGTGCGGGGGAGACGTCATCCTCACCTCTCCGAGATGGTGGACGGTCAGCGTGGGTGGCCAGCGACGGCGCCCCGGGTCCTACCCACCCCCAGGAGAACACACAGGGCGCGCCGCTGACCCCACGAGGCTACACGCGGCAGGCGATCCCGCTCGGGGGCGTCGAATGTCGGGATTCGAGCGCGGCCGCGAGGGGCGCCTGGCTTCCTGGCTGCTGCTCGTTCCCCCATCTGGGCCACCTCGCACGCCGCCCATCCGGTGATCCTGATTTGGGCGTTGCCGGTGCGTGCGATGACGCTAACGGCGTCCCGATGCAGGGGTAGGAGGGCCCATCCATGGCAGCCCGCTCATCAGGCTGACGCTCTGGTGCTTCGACGGGCGAGCCACTTGGGGTTGTTGTCGATGATCTGTTCGGTGCGGGCGGGGATCTCGGTAGGGGCCTCATCTTCGTCGTCGCTGCGGTCGAAGACGTTCTCGCGGAGCAGTTGTTCGGCGGCGCGATGGTGTCCTTGGGACGCAAGCGCGGCGGCGAGATCCAGCTGGGCGGTCTCCTCGGCTGGCGCGACACGGACGGCGAGCTGGGCAGCTTTTTGGGCCGCGGCGTGGTCGCCCAGGGCGAGGCTGGCAGTCGTGACGAGGTGGGTAACGTCGACGATCGAGCACAGGAGGACCTGGTCGAGCCGCTGCCCTTCGCTGAGCCAGGTGCCACCGTTCCGGCGGAGTTGTCCGAATGGCGTGCCGCTGACGAGACTCAGGGCCCGACGAAGGTCGTCCAGGCCGGCAGAACCTCGCGCCTCACCCCGCGCGCGGAGGCGACGGAACAGATCCGCGTCGACCAGAAGGTCTTCGACTTGATAAGCAGCTCGTCCTCGGACGCTCGCTGCTGTGGTTTGGCGGCTGTCGGGCACGTGCGGACGGCCGGTGCGCGGGTTGACGCCCAGCCAGGTGCGGAGGGCGAGGACGTCCTTGCGGACGCGTCCGGAGGGGATGCCCATGGCGTCGGCGACTTCCTCAGTGGTAGCGCCGTGCGGGCGGGTGGCCAGGAACGCGAGCAGTTCGCTGAAGTAGGGTTTGCGGTCCACGGCTGCGGTTGGCGTCCCGGTGGGGGCGACCCGGACGGTGAGGGGACCCAGCAGCATCAGCTTGGGCAGGTCGCAGCTCGGATCGAACCACGTGCTGACGTCGTCGTCGAGGGTCGGGTCGTCTTGTTCAACCAGCTCGCGGACGCTCTCGGGGATGTGGGGGGCGAGGGCGGTCAGGTCGTCAGGAGTGACGGCCGCGGCGTCGACGTAGACCTCATCGATCTCGGGCAGCACGTTGGTGACAGGCTCGTCAGGGACCTGGTCACGCGCGACGATGTGCTCCGGCAACAGTTGGCCTGCTTGGTTGGTGTGGGCCCTCCATCCCTCGGCAGGTTCGGGGTGCTGGGGGTACTCGACGTCGGGCTCGTCGGCTTGGGCGAAGATCGCGGCGCACCCGGCCGTATCCCGTGCGGTGAGCCCGGCGGCGGTCAGCGTGAGCCCGACCCCGGGCAGCTGAAGGCGGCCGTCACCTGTGACCCGGAGCACCTCAGCGTCGATGTCTTCGTGACCTCCGTCGACGTCGATCATCATGAGCGCGGTGCCTGTTTGGCGGGGTTGGTCGTTGAGGAGACGGGCCAGTTGTTCGGTGAGGTCGGTGCGGTCTGTGTCCAGGAGGAGGAGCCGGCTGTCCCACAGGGGGTCGTCCAGCAGAGTGGCGCGGCCGGTGTGGATGTCCAGACCGGCTTCGCGAGTGCGGTCGATCATGGCGACGGTGTCGGCAATGACGTGAGCGGTGATGTCGGCCGTGTCGTGGTGGCGGACGCGTCGTCGGTTGAAGGCGACGGCTTCGGCAGCGATGCCCACGCATTCGACGTGGACGTCTCGGGTCCAGGGGTGGACCGCGAGCTCAGCTGCGGCGTGGCGGACGAAGTCGCGTGCCCGATCGGGGTCGCCGATGACACGAAGGACGCCGGCCTCTTCGAGGTTGTACAGCCAGCGGTGGCCGCCCTCGTCCAGGCCGAGGGTGACCAGCTGCGGGTAGGGCGCGGGTAGTGCACCGTCGAGCGGACCCACCTCGACGAGGTCGCTCTGGATAGGGAGTTCCCAGCGCAGCCGGTCCGGGGCGTGCCGCCAGGGTTCGCGTAGGTCGGCCGGGTCGGCGAGATGCAGCCGGATCACGTCGTCGGCCTGTTCCACGGCGGCGAGGTGAGGCATGGGCTCGCCGGCTCGACCGCGACGGGACGCCAGGCGCCGGAGTGCTTCGTCGAGGAAGGCGACGTCCAGCGCGGCCGAGGCACCTTCGGTACGCAGCGTCTTGTCGATCGGGTCGAGTGCGGGGGGCGGGGTGGCGATCATCCGGCCGGGACGCCGGGCGCGCAGTTGTGCGGCACGGCGGTGGCCCAACGCCACCCAGAGAGATCCGGCCAGGAGGCTGCCCGCACCGACCAGCCCGGGCACCAGCCAGCCGGGAATGGGTGCCGCCTCGTCCACGGTCACGGTGGAGGTGTCGGCCGCCTCGACGGCTCGGGTCGTCTGCACCGGCGCCGGTTCGGGGGCGGACGGGACGGGCGATGCTGCAGGCATCACCGCCGGTTCAGCTGGCGCGGGGAGCTCGTGCGTGACTGGCTCTTCCACGACCGGCTCCGGAGTCACCGCGTCGCGCGTCGGTTGGGTGGGTGATGCAACTGGTGCCAGATTCTGGCCAGTGTCGGGTCTCGGCTGAGGGATCGCCAAGGTCCAGCCGACGTCGATGACGTCAGGGTTGGTGAGGTGGCGGCCGCCGGGTTGCGTGATGGTCCGGGACGCCTCGACGATCTTGGGGAACGCTTTGGCGTCGCCGAGGTGGTCGTGGGCGATCTCGCTGAGGGTGTCGCCCTCGCGAACCGTGTAGGTCTCGGTGGGAGCTTGGTCGGTGGTGGAGTCGGTGCCGCCGACGGGGAGGGCCAGGACCCAGCCGGCACGAAGGAAGTCGTCTCCCTTGCCGTCGAGGAGGCGGGTGTTGAGGGCGGCGATCTCGGTGTAGCGGCGTCCGTTGCCGAGTTCGGCGGCTGCGATCGACCACAGCGACTCGCCGCGCTTGACGGTGTGCTGCCTGGTCTGAACCGGAGGCGCCGTGTCCTCGACGGTGTGAGGCGCCGTGTGTGAGGCGGTCACCTGCGGCGCGGGAGGCGCGGTCACGGTGGCGATGGACGCGGGCGCCGGGAGGGGATCGGCATACGCGAGCGTGGGGCCTGGCAGGGCAACGAACAGGGCCGCCGCGGCCGCGACGAGCTGGCGGGCGGCGACCTGCGGCAGGTGGAGGCCGGGTAGATCGCGGGGTTGGACGCCGCGGATCCGGGTCACGATCTCCAAGAGGATCAGTCCTCCCAGCATCGCCCACGTGACCCAGCCGAGGGCCTTGATCACCACCAGCGCGAGAGTGCCGTCATCGCGTCGCAGGAGCAGGGCAACCACGTCGCTCCAGTCGGTGATGGTCGGCAGGTTGCCGAGGCCAACTTGGAGCAGGAGGGCGGGCAGGCCGACAAGCAGGACGGCAATGCCCACGGTGGCGGCCAGTCCGGTGAGTCGTTGCCGGATCATCGTTCGGTGCCTTGCACAGCGCGGACCAGTCGGGCCGTGGAGTGGCCGGTGACGGTGAGGGAGCGGACGCCGATCGAGGTGAGGAACATCGGGGTGTAGCTGTCGGTCACGGTGACCTCCAGGACGTTCCCGGACCGGACACCCACGCTGCCCGTGACCCCGGCTTGAGCGAGGTAGGCCGATGCAGCTTGCTTGGCGGCCGCGACGTCGACGGTCGGGGTCTGGCCGCGGACGGCTTGGGCGGCCGCCACTTCCTCCCCGGCGGTGCGGGCAGCTTGGGCGGCAAGACTGCGGGCCCGCTGCTGGGCATGGACGTGACCACCGAGATCGACGGCGATTCCGACGCACAACACGATCGTCAATGCGGCCAGCGCGAGCCAGACGCTCACCGAGCCGCGCTCGTCATGGCGACGTCGGATGTGAACGGTCATGGTGGTCACCTTCCCCGGTAGGTGTCCAAGGGGCTGGACATGGTGGCAGTGATGGTCTTGGTGCCGCCGAGTCCCGGCAGCCCGATGTCGTCCAGTCGCAGCGCGCAGGTCACGGTCGTGGACACCTGTCCCGGCGTCCCCACCGGGGTGCCGAACGCCGCGGTGTCGACACTCACCGAAGTGGTGGCGCAGTCGAGGTCCTGGTTGGCCAAGCTGCTGTGGGCAGCATGGCTCGCAGTGCTGCGTGCTGCGGCCGGGGTCCGGGCGATGGAGGCCGATCGAGCGGCGTCCGCGGCGGCGGCCTGAAGGGCTTGTTGGGCGATCGCGGTGCGGCCACCGAGGACGAGCAGGCCGACCAGCAGCAGCAGCGCGGGGACGCCGATGACGGCTTCGACCGCGGCTGACCCCCGCTCGTCCCGCTTCATTCTGGGCATTATCGGGTGATCCGTTCGACGGGAAGACTGGCGGAACGTTCCACCGTGGGGGTCCAGCCAGGTACGAGGCTCAGGCTGGACCCACGGACGGTGATGGTGACGGTGACGGCCGTGCGTGATCCGGTGATCGCGACGGAGCTCAGGGAGTCCCCAGCGGTGTCGGTCACGAACGCGGTCGCTGCGGAGGTTCCCGCAGCGAGGGTGGCGTTCTCGCGCGCGGCTGCGCGGGCGCCCTCTTGGGCCGCCGCCAACGCGAGCGTGCTGGCGTGGTAGTACACCGCTCCTTGGACGCCGCTGAAGAGGATCAGCAGCAGCAGCGGCATCAGGACGACCAACTCGACCGACGCGGAACCGCGCTCGTCGGCGCGGAAGAACCGGGGACCCTTCACGATGCTGCGTTCAGCCGAGGGCGGCGATCTTGCCCTGGGCGTACGCGGTGATCGCGGCGCCGATCGCGATGGCCAGCAGCACGACTGCCGCGGTGATCACGGCCTGTTCGGTGCTGACACTGCCGCGCTCGTCGCGGAGCTTCGGGTCGAGCCAAGCCTTGATCAGCAGGAACGTGGTCATCAGGCGGGTGGTCAACATGGGGTTTCCTCTCGGTTGGGTTGGGTTGTTGCGGGAGGTCAGGAGGTCAACAGGCGGAGCAGGGGCGGGGTGACGAGCAGGGCGATGAAGACGACTCCGAGCAAGCTGCCGGGCACCACCATCCGTTCGGACAACTCGTTCGCCTTGCCCTGGGCGTTGGTGAGCAGGGCGGTGCGGAGCGCCGTGGAGCGAGCCCTGAGGGTGGCGTACACCTGGGCGCCCTCCTCCCCGGACAGGCGCATGATGTCGGCCAGGTCGGCCAGTTCTGGGACGCCGACCTCGTCAGCCAGCTTGGTGAGCGCGTCCCAGGGTGCTTGGCCGGACCAGCGGGATCGGGCGAGTTCTTCGCCGACGCGGTGGAAGACCCAGCTGTGGCCGATGCCGGCGGCCGCTTCCATCGCCTGCCTCGGCCCCGAGCCGGAGTTGCGTTCGAGGGCGACCAGGTCGACGTACGCGCCCAGCGCGCGGTGGAACTCCAGCCGGCCCCGTTTGGCATCGTCACGGACGTTCAGGTTCGGTAGGAACCACAACGCCCCAGCCAGGGCGAGGCTCGCGGCCACGGGCACGACCACCGGTACCTGGAAGCCGAATAGTCCCACCACCAACACCAGCACGCTGGGGAACACCAAGCCGAGCAGCGCGAAGGTGATCTTCTCACCGTAGTAGCGCGGCAGGCTGATGCGCAGCAGCGCTAGTTCCCGGTTGGGCACCCTGCCCCACACACCGCCCGGCAGGTTCCGCATCGCCCAGAGGCCGACACGCTCCTTGCCGCCGGTGACCGGCACGTCAACGGCGCCGCGCCGGCGGCGTCCGTAGGTGGGCGACAGCCGCTCGACGACGTCGCCCAGGTCCGGCGCAGCGGGCACGAGCCGCCACACCGCGAGTACCAGCCCGAGGGTGATCAGTGCGCCGGAGGCAAGGGCGAGTTGGGCGCCAGTCATGACGCCCTCCCCGCACGGTCCGCCACCAGATCGACTTCAGCGGCGAAGCCTTGGCTTTCTGTTTCAACACCATTCAGTTCCGCGAGGGACCGTGTGGTGTGGTGGGCCGGTGACTTGGACTGATGACGGGAGGGGGATCCGACACGCCATCCTGACCGTGCGTCATGATTCCTGACGTTCATGCTAAGTTCTCGACAACTCGTTGAGGTTTGTGAGGTTGGGGTATGGCGCTCGCGGTAGTGCGGTCGGTCGAGTCGGCGCGCAGTTCGCGTAGCCGGATCGACGCCGAGGAGTTCGAGCAGGAACTCATCGACCAGTACTCGCTGGCCCTCAGTGCTGCCGGGCTCACCGATGGGACGGCCGCCGCCGAACGCGGGGCGATCTTCGACTTCACACGGTTCCTGGGTCGTCCGCTGTGGACCGCGCAGGTAGAGGACGCCGACAGGTACCTTCGTGCGGCACGAACCCAGCGCGGGCTCGCCAAGTCGACCGTCGCCGCTCGAGCGGGCACGCTGGCCAAGTTCTACGACTTCGTCATCGTTCGGTACCAGGGCGACATCCATGCCCTGTTCGGGCAGGTCGTCGTCCAGCCCATCGACGAGTTCAACCGGCCCAGGGCGATCGCCGCCGCCACCGCGACCAGGGTTCCCCCGCGGACAGACGAGATCCGTGCCTTGTTCGACGGGTGGCGCGATGCGCTGCCCGACAGCCGGAAGTACCTTCCAGCGGCCCGGGACTATCTGGCCGCGTCCCTGTGGCGACGGCTCGGTCTGCGGATCAACGAGACGGTCATGCTGGACGTCGCCGATTGGCATCCCGAGCTTGGTCCCCACGGCAAGCTGCACGTCCGCCACGGCAAGGGCAGCCGGGGCCGAGGCGCCAAAGTACGAATCGTGCCAGCAATCGACGACGTCGACGCACTGTTGGAGTGGTGGCTGACCGACGTGCGCCACCAGTTCGGCGACGACTACGACGACCCTGCCGCCCCGCTGCTGCCCAGCGAACGACGCGACCGGCTCAGTGGCCACTGCACCCGGCTCGGCACCGAAGCACTCCGCACCGGACTGGCCGACGCCGTGGAACGGTGGCTGCCGGACTGGAGCCGACGGCTCACCCCCCACGTCCTGCGGCACTACTGCGCATCGCACCTGTACCAGCAGGGCATGACACTCAAGGCCATCCAGGAGTTGATGGGTCACAGCTGGCTGTCCACCACAACCCAGTACATCCACGTCCACTCCACCCACATCGAAGCGTCCTGGGCGGCCGCCAACCAGCGGACCCTGGATCGAATCACCCACCCCGCACCCCACAAGGAGGTATGAACCCATGCGCTGGAACCTGCGGATGAAGGCCGCCGAGGCCGGCATCTGGAAATCCACCGAACTACGCCGACGGCTGGCCGAGGCCGGCCTCGACATCAGTGCCGGGAAGATGTCCGGGCTATGGGCTGGAACACCCACCACCATCCGGCTCGATGACCTCGATGTGATCTGCTTCGTGCTCGGCTGCCAGCCGACCGACATCCTCGTGTGCGAACCCGACGCAGTGACCGCCCGGCAACAAGCCGTCAAGGCCGTGGCAGCTGCCTCACCCACGGCACCCGCCCGACGGCGAGCGCCGACAACGGGGCGTCCCCGCAGCAAGCCACCCGCGTGACCGCCCCCAAGACGTGCGAGGGCTGCGGACGCAAGCCCGAGGCCTACGTCAAGCGTCGCTGGTGCTACGACTGCAAACCCGGCAGCTTCGGCCGACCGCTTCCCTGCCGAAGCTGCGGCGCCACCGGCGACTACTGGGCCGGCCGGCTGTGCCGCCAATGCCATCCCTTCGCACCCCAACCGCCCGACTCCTGCCGCGACTGCCTGGCCTGGGGAGTCACCCGCCTCCGCGGATGGACCTGCCAAGCCTGCCGCGGCTGGCGTCACCGCTATCCCGTCGAGGGCGTGTGCATCAGCTGCCATCGTGAACTCGCCATCAACGAGCACCAGGCCTGCCGCCTGTGCTGGATGCAGACCCTCTACAACCAAGCCCAGTACGGACTCCCCCGCGACGTGGTCACCGCCAACCGCGGCGGACAACAGCTGTGGTTCGCCGACATGAGCGGATACCGCAACGGATACCGACCGCACCGTCGCCGTGACTTCCGACGTCGCCGCGATCAACTGCCGCTGCCCGGCACACCCCTGGAAGCACCCGATACCGGCCCTCCATCGACGAACGCCGACCAACCCAGCCTGTTCGACTACCACCCGGTCGAAGATCCCGCCCGCCGCCACGGTGTCGGCGAGCCACCCAACCACGAATTCGCCACCCAACTCGACGACCATGCCCTCGACATGGCCGCCCGGCACGGCTGGACCCAACGGCAATCCCTCAAGACCCGGATCACGCTGCGGGTCCTGCTGGCCAAGCACCAGATCACCGCCCCACCCATCCGCGCCAGCCACGTCCTCGACCTCATCGGACACCGCCTCCGGGTCCGACTCGCGCTCCTCGTCCTGCAAGACGCCGGGATGCTCATCGACGACCGCACCTCGACGCTGGACGCCTGGTTCGAACGCCAACTCCAAGGCCTGCCCGACCCCATGGCCGACGAACTGCTGATCTGGTTCAACGTGCTGCACCACGGCAGCACCACCCCGCCGCGCAGCCGACCGCGCCACGACCAGTCGATCAAGCTCCGCACGCGATGGGCCCTGCCGACGCTCCTCACCTGGGCAGCAGCCGGCCATCAATCGCTGCGCGAAATCAGCCGGACGCACATCCTCGCCGCCCTGCCCGGCGAAGGCACCCCACGCGCCAAACTGGGCGCCGCGCTGCGCTCGATCTTCACCACCCTCAAGCGACACCACGTGCTCTTCGTCAACCCGACCGCCCAACTCAACATGGGCAACTTCGAGCGACGCATCCCCATGCCCACCGATACCGCCGTGCTCGGTGCCCTGTTCAACTCCCCCGACCCAGCCACCGCCGCGATCACCGCGCTGATCGGCGTCCACGGGCTGCGGCCCGCCGAAGCCAGCGCCCTCCAACTGGTCGACATCCATGACCACCGGATCCACTTGCCAGACCGCACGATCCTGCTCGCCCACGCCACCAAGGCCACGCTGGACCGGTACCTCCTCCACCGACACCACCGCTGGCCCGGCAGCATCAACCCGCACTTCCTCGTGCACAGCCGGTCCGCATCCACCCTCGAACCCGTCCGGGTCCCCTGGCTCACCGACAAGCTCGGCATCCCACCCAGCGCAATGCGCCAGGACCGCATCCTCGCCGAGGTCAACGCCGGCGGCGACCACCGTCGCCTCTGCGACTTCTTCGGCATCACCATCGAGACCGCCGCGCACTACCTGAGCACCCTCACCCACCCCGACCTTGAGGACCACACACCCGTACCCCCCAGTTCCCGAACCCCAGGTAACACGTGAGCGGCTCATCAGTGACCTACCCTTGGGTTCAAGGCGGAGGATCCTTCAGTAATCCTGAACCCATGGCTTTC
>NZ_JCAKNE010000045.1:0-20596 GCF_059515965.1 Propioniciclava sp. LT432
GTGGGCTGACCCCGTTTCGTAGGTCCGGTCGTTATGCGAGTCGTCCTGTTGCCCGCGGTGGCGGGCAGGGAGACTGGTCAGATCATGACGAACAGTAGGAAGCGTCACACGCCGGAGCAGGTCGTCCGTAAGCTCGGGCAGGCCGACAGGATGCTCGCCGACGGGCAGGATGTCGCGGCGGTGTGCCGGGAGCTCGGGGTGTCCGAGCAGACGTACTACCGGTGGCGGAACCAGTACGGCGGCCTCAAGGCCGACGACGCGAAGCGCCTCAAGGAGCTCGAGAAGCAGAACGCCACGTTGAAGCGGCTGCTCGCCGAAGCGGAGCTGGAGAAGGCCGCGCTCAAGGAGCTGGCTGAGGGAAACTTCTAGGCCCGGGCAGGCGCCGTGCCGCCGTCGCGCACCTGATCAGGACACTGCAGGTGAGCGAGCGGATGGCGTGCCGTCTGGCCGGGCTCTCCCGCTCCGCGTACCGACGCCCGCTCAACGCCGACACGGTCACGGACCCGGACCGGGCGCTGCGGGAGTGGCTGCGCGCCTGGGCGAAGGACCATCCCCGCTACGGGTATCGGCGGGCGTATCACGACGCCCGCGCCGAGGGCTGGGTGGTGAACCACAAGAAGGTCCAACGCCTGTGGCGTGACGAGGGGCTCCGGGTCCCGCAGCGGCGTCGAGGCAAGCGCGTCGGATCTTCGACCATCGACACGCCGACGGCGGACGCGCCGAACGTGGTGTGGGCGGTGGACTTCCAGTTCGACGCCGACGAGCAGGGCAGACCGATCAAGATCTGCTCGATCGTCGACGAGCACACCCGGGAGTGCATCGGCGGACTCACCGAACGATCGATCACCGCGGACCGGCTCACCGCCCACCTCGAGGACCTCGTCGCCGCCCGGGGCGCCCCGGCGGTGCTCAGGTCGGACAACGGGCCGGAGTTCATCAGCGAGGCGATGGCCGACTGGGCCGGCACCCGCACCGGCCTGTCCTACATCCCGCCGGGCTCGCCCTGGCGCAACGGGTACGTCGAGTCATTCAACAGCCGGATCCGCGACGAGTGCCTCAACATCAACAGCTTCTACTCGCTACTGCACGCACAGGTCGTGATCGGCGACTGGAAGGACGAGTACAACCATCACCGCCGGCACTCCTCGCTCGGCTACCTGCCCCCAGCCGAGTACGCTCGGCAATGCACCCATCAAATCGAAACCGACGACTCACACACCGTCCGGACCGAATGACGGGGGCGGCCCAGCCGAGCTCGTCCAGCGCGACGGCCACATGCGCGTCCTTGTGCGTGTCGACCCCGACGATCACTCGACGTTGACCGTTGCCAGACGTCATGCTGATGGTGGTTGCTGTCACGATTCCTCCCAAGAATCCCGTGATGGCGACTGGCCGGCCGGGTGGACGGGACTGTGACGAGACGAATCAGGCTCCTATGAGGTCACTGCCCGCCCGGCCAGCGCCGGTGAACAGCCGGCCGGTGGGCGACAGATCAACAGCCAGGACAAGCACCCCCAGACCGCGGAGGGCCGTCAGTCGTAAGCAAGGGTCAGCCCACCCACCGACCGCCTCCATCCTCACAGTCGTAACTGTCACCGGTCGACCCGACAGACGCCACGACGCCGGCGTCGGCCAGACGCTGGGTGTAGCGGATGGCACGATATTGAACGTCCTTGTCGGAGTGATGTATCAAGGCGGGCAGGTCGCGATCCTGGCGTCGTCTGGACCAGATCGCCATGTCGAGGGCAACCGGCGAGCTCACCCGAACTCGCAACAACCGGGAGCCTCTAGAAAACCCGGGGCGATACAAGCGACACGCTCGAGCAGAAGCTGGGAGCGAAGTGGGCTCCATCCGGCGGGCCAAAGACCGGGTTCAAGGAACCGTCCAGAGGTGCCGACGGAGCAAGAATCCTGACGGGCGGACAGGCGCCGGCGGACGCTTCGCTGGCCGACATCCGCAACTCAAGCAGATCAGCGATTTCACGACTGTAGGGAGTTCGGCGAACTCACGCGTCTACCCCGACGCCCGCCGGGGCCCGCCCCTTGAAGGTCTATCGCTGGCGTCCGTCGTCGTGGTCGAGCAGTTCACCGGTGTCCCGGTTCAACAGTCTGAGGCGCGGTCGCGTCGAGGTGGTCTGCTCGGAGGGGCTGAGGTGTTGGACGTCGTCACCGAAGGCCTGGCGTCGTCGCTGGGCGTGTCCGTCGCCGGTGTGGCGGACGTGACGGCTCCTTGCGGGCCAGGGTTGGTGGTCTGGCTCGCAGTGGGCCCTGAGGCGTCCGCGCAGGCGTTCGAGGAAGCCGGGCAGGGTGTAGCGGTGCCATTCCTCGAGCGCGTTGGAGTCCAGGGCGATGCCCGCGCGCCGGCGCTGGTCGGCCATCACCGCGAGTTCGTGGACGATGTGAGGGTGCTGGGGCCAGCATGGCGGGATGGTGCCGTCGGGGTCCCACACGTACTCGTGGTTGATCCAGGCTGCGACTGCGTCGAGCCAGGTCCAGAGTTCGGCCCGGAGTTTCGGGTTGCGGCAGGTGGGCGGGTCCCAAGGCTTCGGGAGGAGGCTGGGGTCCCCGATCGCGGCCTTCTGGTTGTCGCTGCCCTCGGCGGCGAGGTAAAGGTCGCGGTACGCGGTGCCAAGCAGCGGTCCGGGAGTCGGGAACACGCGCGTGAGCTCGACAGATTCGGGAGCGCCGGTCATCGCGGTAATCCGGCGTCTGTGAGGCCTTGGCGCTGTGCAGCGACGACTGCTGCGGTAGCGCGGGCGTCCGGGGGTACCTGACCGCGGCGCGCAGCGGCCAGTTGCCGACGGACGGCCTTCTGGTGTGCAAGGAGTGCTTGGCCAGGTTTGCCGTCGAGGCAGCGGGTGAGTTTGGCGATGATGGGCTTGCTGTTCTCAGCGATGACGAGGGCTTGCCGTTCGGGGAGTTGTCGGATCTCCTCGCCCCGCAGAATCGGGATGTCTTCCCCGGAGATGGAGCGGCCACCGCGTCCGGTTTGCCACGTGGTCCTGGGGACGCGGACGGTGCCGACGAGGTCAGAGACTTCCTGGTTGAACGCGACGTCCTTGCTGCCGCCGAACATGACGAGCACGTTGGTGAGGCCGAACAGGGCCCTGGCTTCCTGGTCGCCGAAGATCGCCGCGAGCTGCCGCCACGTCTGCGCGGCGTAGATGAACGAGATCCCTAGGGCGCGCTCGTTCGCCATCCGGGTCCGCAGCGTCGGCAGGGGTGCGGTGGAAGGGAGTTCGTCGAGCGAGGCGAGCATCGGTGGGCACAACCGTCCCCACGGCGACTGGTTCGCCAGGGCGAGGGCGGTGTCGAGGACGTGTTCGGCCAGGGCGGTCATCAGCGGGGACGCTGACGCGTAGGGGTCTTCGCGGCCGAGCAGGTAGATGGTGCCGCGGCGTCCGATGATGTCCGCGATGTCTGTTGCGGGCCGGACCGCGCTGGGGACGCAGCGGCGGCGGATGTCGGCTTGGAAGAACAGGTTGAGGGCTTGGTGGACGGTGGTGACGGTGTTGCTGGAGGTCCGGTCGTCGCCGTGGAGGGCACCGTGGAGGAGGCCGTGCCAGTAGGGAGCGGCGTGGGGGTGTTCGCGGAGGATCTCGCCGGGTTCGGTGGTCGACAGGGGTCTGGAGACCCAGTCGAGGACGTCGTCGAGGGTGCGGCCGGTGAGGGCGGCTGCGTGCAGGTAGCCCTGGAGGACTTTGGCGGCTTCGGAGGCGTAGAAGCGGGCGGCACTGTCACCAGAGCCGGTGTGGATGGCGCCGCGGATCGTGCCGGCAGTGAACGCTTTGGCACGGCGTTCGGCGACCATCGGGTCGACGCACCCCTGCACGGGATCCCAAACCAGTTCGGGCAATCCTGGTGCGAGGCCGAACGGGTCGAGCACTACACACGGCCGATCGCCGGTGCTGCGGTCGGTGATGGTGAGCAGCAGGTCGTCGACCTTGGTCAACGTGACGAGGGCGGCGCCGGGGGCGGCGAGGAGGGCGGGGGTGAGCAGGTCGAGGGTCTTGCCGGAGCCTTGGGGGCCGATGACGCCGGCGGTGCGATCCCATGGGCACCACAGGTCACGCGCGCGGGGCTCCCACGCCCTCCCGATCCGCCAGCCGACCTGGGTGGGATCGAACCGGATCTTCATCGCCGGGCCTCCCTCGGGCAGCGTGCGTGGAGGTCGGGGCGGACGATGGCGGCAACCTTTCGGAGCCGGCGGACGCCGAGGACCTGTTCGGCCTGTTCGCTGGTGGCCATGCCCTTGAGCCGCGAGGGTCCCCAGCGTTGCCAGGTGCTATAGGCGGCCCAGCCGAGGCTGCCGGTCAGCAGGAGTTCGACGGTGATGATCCACACCCGAGGGTGGACCGCCGTCGATGCCGGCTCGGCGGCCAGGACGGCGGGGATACTGCCGAACACGTCCCGAGGCTGCGGCCAAGCCCACGGCTGGCCGGCGGTGAGGTGGGCGAGGGCGTTGCCGAGGTGAATGCCGACGGCGAGGGTGAGCAGGATCGCGCAGGCGATCCCGAGGGGGATCTCCCAGGTGAGTGGGTAGGGGGTGTGGCGGCGGGCGCGCTGCATGGTGGGGCTCCTTGGCGGTCAGTGGGACACGGCGACGCCGCGGGACGGCGTCCGGGCGGTGGTCGAGCGGTGTACGGCCTGCGCGCCGTCGAGACACACACTGCCGACGGTCTCCCAAGGGGCGGGCGGGGCGGCGTCCGCCAGCGTGCTCGGAGCCGCAGGCACGGCGTCGAGCTTCTTGGGACGGACAAGGACGGTCTGCTTGATCCCGTTCCATTCGGAGTGGGCCTTGACGGTGCCGGTGACCGTCAGGGGGTCGCCGACCTTGACCTGGTACGCCCACGCGGCGGAGGTGGTCATCTTCGCCACCGCGGTGCCGCAGTCCACCACGAGCATGACCTGGTCGGGTGAGCGGTAGGTGTACCCGTCGACCCGCAGCGCGGTGCGGACGACGCCGGTCAGGGCGACCCTCTCCCCGACGGTGCCGGCGTAGTCGACCGTCTGGGCGGCGACTTGCCGAGCCGTCTCGCGCTGCCGGTCCGCCTGGAGGCGTTGATGGGCGGGGATCGCACTCACCGTTAACCCGAGGTGCCGGGCGTCGACCGCGTCGCCGCGGAGCAGCGCCACCAGGTTGGCCTCGTATCCGGAGCTGCCCGTCAGCCCGTTCAGCAGGTCGTCGCGGAGCTGGGCGGCGCGGGCGGTGGCGTCGGCCAGATGGGGGGCGAGCTGGTCCCGGAGCCGGTCGGCGCCGCGTCCACCCACCAGGGCGAGGCGCACCAGGTCGCGGGTCGGAACGCGGCCATGCTCGGACGCCGACGCGGGCGTCCACCCGAACGCCTCGACCGCGGCGGCGGCGTAGGTGAGGACGCTGTGGATGTCCCAGGCGGACGGGGTGCCGCCCTGGCTGCCGCCGAGGGTGTTGGTGATCTCGTCGGCGGAGAGGAACACGGGCAGGGTGTTGTGGCCGAGGAAGTCCTTCAGGCAGGAGCGGCCCACCTGCAGCAGTTGGCCGGTGTCGTCGTGGGAGACCAGCACCGTGGAGCGGCGGGCGCGCGTGGTGTGGCAGTGGTCACACTCCCCGGCCCGAATCTGATCGTTCGGCACCTCGGCGGTGGAGCCGGGCGGGTAGCGCAGGATCGTGCCGCCCTCGACGGCGTCCACGGCGGCGACGAACCGCCACCCTTGGTAGCGGGGCGGGTCGCCGGTGATTGTCACGTCGAAGCCGTGCACGGTGACCGGCAGTCCACCCGCCGACGTGGAGGAGCGCGTCGCCGGGACGGCGGACACGTCGATCGTCCCGGAGAACCCCTTCCTTTCGGCGCGTTGCTGGAGCTTGGCCATCTTGGCGCGGGTGGCAGCCAGCTCCTCCGCGTTGAGGAACCATGGGTGGACCCGGTCGGTGTCGGGGGTGTCGGCGTCCATGCTCATCGCCCCCACGCTCGCCGCGGTACATACCGTGGGGAACCCGCGGGTGGGCTCGGGCGCCGCGGGCCTGGGCTGTCCACGCGCTCCCACACCGGGGCGTCCACGGTGGCGGCGTCCGGTGTGGCGGTGGTGGCCTCGGACGCCGAAGGTCCGGCGCCGGGCGGGGCGTCCCGTTGGGCGGCTTCCTTCGCTTGACGCTGTTCACGGTAGAAGTCGCGGTGGGGGTCGTACTCGAGGACGCGCACCTCCCGCGGCGACCACCACAAGCCGAGGAACACCTGGTAGGCACACACGAAGTAGTGACCCTCCTTGCGTGCCGGGACCGGGCGGCCACCCCGCACACTGATCAGGTGGGGGTACCGGCTGAGCGTCTCGTTCGAGTCCATCGAGCTCCTTCCCTCGCTTCGATAGTCAGCGGTGCAGCGCCGGCGCCGGGCCCACGGACTGCCGCGGTAAGGCCTGCCGGTCCCGCGCGGCGCCGTCCAAGGCGGGACTCGTGAGGCGTTCCCACACGGGCACGGGTACGGACGCCGCCCGCAACCCGGAGGCGTCCGGGGTGGACGTCATCGTCGGCCACGCAGCGCTCGCGTCGGCGTCCACGGCGAGTTGCCGGGTGGAGGCGACGGCGTCCACGGGGCGGCCGACCTGGACGGACAGGTCGGCCAGGGCCTCCTCGACGAGGGTGGGGGCGGGTTGGGTGGCTTGCAGAATCCTGTCGGTGGCCCCGATCACGCGCTGGCCGGTGGCCTTCACGGTCTCTTCGACGGTCGGCCCGTCCCCGGTAGCGGCCTGGTGGGCCCAGCCGGCCACGTAGTTGAACGTGTACTGGGAGGCGTCCAGACCGTGGGCCTGAGTGACCAGGAACGCGACGCTCTCGGCTTCGACCTCCGCGACACCTCGGCACGAGAAGTTGTCCCGCCGTTCGGGCGCGTGCAGCAGGACGTGTCCGGCTTCGTGGGCGAGGGTCTTGACCGCTTGGGCGTCATCGACATCGGCGCGGACCCGGACTTGCCGGGTGTCGAAGATCGTGACCCCGTTCGCCTCGCCGCAGTCACCACGGGACACGCTGTAGCTCTGGGCCTCCACGAAGGCTTGCAGGGCGTCCCACAAGCCCGGTGGTGCTTGCCCGGTCAGCAGCTTCGCCTCGGGCGGTTCGGGCAGCGGGTCGCCGTCGGTCTGGGACACGTCGAACACGCTCACCGGCTTCACCCCGACCACGCGGACCTCCATGGCCCTCTTGCCGTCGGCGTCCCGTATGGGCCGTCCCTGCGGGTCGAGCTTGGGCTCGCGGCGGGTCACGGGTCCGTACACCTTGATCGACTGCTCGCCGCGGCGGACCTGCCGACCGCGGGTCTGCCACGCGCGGTAGCCGGCGACCATCGTCGCCTGCGGTTTCTGCGCCCAGATCAGGAGCGTGTTGTTGAAGCTGTACCGGTGGAAGCTGTTCGCGAACCGCAGCCAGGACGCCCAGCCCTCACCAGACGCCAACGCCGCGACCTTCTCGGCCAGTTGGGTGTGCATCGTCTCCAGGGTCGCCTGACGGGCGGCGTCCGCATCCTCCCGGTCGTAGCCGGAAGTCGTTCGACCACGCGTTGCCATCGGGCTCACCGGCCCTGGAGTAGCTCGACCTGGGCAAGCAGGTCAGCGATCACGTCCTCGTCACCGTCGGTGGCGCGGAGTTCCTCGATCTGACAGAGCAGGTCCTCCAGGATCAGCGGCACGTCCGTGAGCGGGCCCCGCACGTCCTCGAAGTCGTGCCGGGTTTCTTCCATGGTCGGTGCTCCTTCTCGTAGTCCTTCACCCTCCAGAAGTGACGAACAGGGCCCTCCAGGGACACGGACCGCCGACAAACTTCGACGTGAGCTCGGCCCGAGGCGGAGGGAAGTGGCAGCTGGGCCTGACAGACTCCCCGACCCGACCGATGCGGAGCTTCGGCGACGGTCAGCCGTTGACGCTGAGGTGGACGTGGTCGAGGTGTCGCAGCGTCGGGTTGCTGGTCGATCCGTTGGGGTGGGTGTAGGGCGTCCAGCCATGTGAGGCTCGGTAAGCACGCCAGACGTGGTCGTCGTAGATGAGGTAGGTCACGTCGAGTTCGGCAGCGTGGGCCTGCAGCCAGTGGGCGACTTGCCAGCCGTGGGCTCGCCCTTCGGGGGTGTTCCAGGCGGGGATCATGAAGTCGACGGCCCGTCCGGCCGGGTGGTCGGAATGGTTGGGTCGCGAGCCGACTCCGCCGATGGACTGAATCCACGGGAAGGCTGCTTTGACGCAGCGCAGACCTCGAAGGGCTGCCGGTTGGAGGCCGCGTTCGGCGGGGCTGGCGGTGGGTGGGCAGGGGCCGTCAGGGCCGTCAGGCAGCTCACCCGCTTCGGTTGTGCAGGCTTGGGTGGCGTAGTGCTGCGCGTAGGCCAGCACGTCGTTGACGTACCAGATCGCTCGGTTGTAGCCGAACAGGGCCCGTCGGACACCGTCGTCCCCGTCCGCCGCGCCGAGGGCGGCGAGGTAGTTGGCGGCGGAGTGGATGCTGTCGGCGTCGTTGAGGATGTCGGCGCGGCCGTCGCCGTTTCCGTCGATACCGTAGGCCGCGAAGGTGGCGGGCAGGAACTGCATAAGTCCTCTGGCTCCGGCCGAGGAGGTGGCGGTGAGGCGTCCGTGGTTGGTTTCCGCCATGCCGACGCCCGCGAGGAGCGGCCACGGCAGCCCGTGGGCGGAGGCCGCCTCTTGGTAGAGCGTCAGGATCGTCGCGGGGATGTCGGCGGGTGGGTTGGTGAGGCTGGCGCGGCGCTCGTCGCCCGGGGTTGGTAGCGGCTCGAGAATGTCGAGGGTCCCGTCTGCGCCGACGGTGGCGCATGGGTTGGCGTTGAGGGAGCCTGCGGCGGGGGTGGCGACGGTGGCGATGATCAGGGCGGAGCCGAGGGGGACGCCGAGCAGGAAGGCCAGGACGGGGGCGAGCAGCCAGGCAAGCGGGTTCATGTTCGTTCCTCATCGTGCTGAGTCCAGCGCATCGTTGGTGTAGGCGAGGGCGGCCTCGGCCGGATGGAGGATGGTTGCGACCTTGTACTGGCGGTCGCCGACGCACCACAGGGCGCGTCCTTTGCCGTGCATGGCCCAGCCGGTGACGAGGTCCTGGGCGATGGGTCCCAGGCCGAGGAGCCGTTCGAGTTCTTCGCCGACGGCCTGGTCTTGGCCGTGGAGGATCTTGATATCGGCCAGGTGCAGCAGGTCTTTCGCGATCGCGGTGGCTTGGGAGTCTGCGTCCCCGGCCGAGAGCAGGTCGGAGGGTTTGTGGGCGACGGCGAACTGGATGTCGCCGTCCCGCCGGGAGAGCCGCAGGTCCGCGTCGAAGCTCTTCACGGCGTCCGGACCGAGCCTGAGTTGCTTCCACGACTCGTCTCGGACCACGATGCGCAGGTCGCCGGGGGCGGCGAGCTCGCGCATGCCGCGTCCCCAGCTGTTGAGGCACGTGAGGGCGATCCCGACGGCCTCGTCCCCCAAGGCTTCAAGCCGGGACAGCGACAGCGACTGGATCGGGGCGGTCCAGTCGACGGCGATGGTGGTGTGGTCGTCGAACAGCCCGGCCAGCGCCCCGGACACGAGCTGACCCAGGGCGTCCCGCAGCAGACGGGTCTCGTCGAGGAACTGGCGTTCGGTGGCATACCGGCATTCCGTGACGAGTTCCGCGGTGGGTTGGTCGAGGAGGCGCCACAGCTGCGGGATGGTGGTCTCGGTCAGCCGGGTGTTGCCGGCGGTGTAGCCGGTGAGGTGCGCGAGGGCGGTCTTGACGACGACTTCGTCGGTGGGGCCGAAGGGAACGTGGGCATCGCCGAGGCGTTGGGAGCCGACGAGGCCGCGGACGAGGGTGAGCCAGCGTCCGAACACGATCGCCGCGCGGCGTTGGGCTTCGGCGGTCGGGAGGTCGGCCCAGCCTTGGGCCAGCGGTCCGAAGGCGAGGGGGTTGATGCGGGCGCCGAGCCCGTGGCCGATCGCGAAAGGCTGGACGCCCAACGCGCGGCAGAGCTTCTCGTACTCGTCCTTGGGGTCGCCGAGGATCAGGGTGCGGTAGCCGAAGTCCATCATCCGCAGGCAGAAGGCCTTCACCGTGCCGGACTTGCCGCGTCCGGGTTTCCCGAACGCGAAGATGTTCGGGTTGGTGACGGGGATCGCGTCGTCGAGGACCCACCCGTTGGGGTCGGCGTAGAACGAGCCCCCGGAGAGGTGGTCGATGCCCATCTGGGCGCCGGTGGGTGGCAGGCCGGGGGCGGCGATCAGCGGCCACAACACCGGTGCCTGGTCGGAGGTCATCCGCCACACCGACACGGGCGCGGACGCCGGCGCCCAGCCGCGTCCACGCTGTCGGACGCCACGGCGCGGGGTGGGCGGAAAGAACCGTGCCTCCCTCACCGGCGGCGCGGGCTTGTCGAGGGTGGGGAGTTGGTGGCCGAAGTCGGCGAGCAGGCGGGCGGTGTCACGACCGCGGGAGGCGTTCATGCGTCGCTCCGGCGGGTGAGGCTGACTCCGAGGGGGAGGGTGGAGGCCGCGAAGGCGGCGTCTTGGGCGAGGTCCAGGCGGAGCGGGGCGTAGCCGGCGCGGCGGATGGCGGCGTCGAGTTTGCGGCCGTACTCGCTGATACGGGTGGTCTTGGCGACGGTGACGGTGGCGACGGCGTAGGGGCGGGTGAGGGCGTGGCCGCGGGCGAGCTTGTCGTCGAGGTGGTAGGTCTTGGCGGCGTCCGCCCGCTGCCGTGCGCGCAGCTTGACGCCGGCTTTGGCGCGTAGGCTGGCGCCCATGTCGGCGGCCCACTCTGCGTTGGCGGACTGCCGGTCGGCGGTGGTCTGGCGCAGCAGCGGGAACGCGACCACGAGGCTGCGGCGTTCGCCGGGTTCGCTGGGCACAAGGACGGGGGCGAGGGCCCCGAGGGCTGCTCCTTTGTCGGGCAGCTTCACCGTGGCTGAGACCGAGTTCCACGCGTCGTGGGAGTAGTGACGGGGGGCCACATCGGCGCCGGAGGGTCCGGCGTGCGCCCAGGGGACGTCGGCGTTCACCGCCGGGTTCGTCTCGCGTTCGTTGAGGGCCTCGATGATGCCGGCGCGGTCACCGGGGGCGAACCCGGTACGGACCGCGAGCGCGAGCTGCGGGCTGGTGAGCCAGGTGACGTCGGTCGCATTCAGCCCGCCTCGGAGTTGGGCCTCAACCTCGCCCATCAGCAAGTAGAGAACGCGGGCTCGGCCCTCGAGGCCACCGCCGGCCTCCCGGGCCTCCCGACCGAGTCGAGTTTCGGGGACCACGATCGTGGCGAAAGACTCGGTGCGGACCGACGCGCGGGCCAGGGTGGCGGCCAGGTCGTCGTTCACCTGGGTGGCCAGCGCTGGGCTGGTGGGACGCCGGTGCTGGCGGATCCACAGGTCGCGTTCGGCGCCATCGTCGGGGACGGTTCGAACGAGGATCAGGAGTTCATCGATGAGTTCGGTACGGGCGCACACGTCGAGGAGGTCGGCGAGCCCGGCGCCCTGCCGGACCCGGGTGGCAGCGTCGGCGAGTCCGATGCCGGGGTGGGTGATCGAGCAGGTGACCGCCCAGGTGCGGGCCGCCTTGTCCTGGATGATGGCGGCGCGGGCGAGGGTGGGTCCCTGCGGTGGGCCGTCGTGGATGGTGATGCCGGCGAGGACGCCGGGCAGGTCAGCCTGGGCGAGGTCCTCGGCGCGACCGACCGCGGCGTGGGAGCGGAACCGGGTCCAGCCGCTCAGGGTGCCGACCGCGTACTTGCCGGTGGCCAGCAGCCAGCCGGTGGCGGAACGGCCGCGAACCGGAACGACCACAAGGACGGCGAGGAGCGCCCAGACGAGCGCGAGGGTGCCAACCAGCGGCCATTGTTGAGCGTTGATCGCCCAGAACACAGGCAGGCTCGTCAGGGCGAGGGTGCCGAGTTGCGAGCCGGTGAGGCCGAAGAACCAGCCGATGCGGTCCTTGGCGTAGTCGGAGTAGACAGCCACAGGGGTGCTCCTTCGAGGAGGGGGTCAGACGACGAGGACGGCGGCTTCGCTGGCGCTGACCTGACCGGCCGTAACACCGGCGCCTGCTGGTGCAGCTCCGGTGCCAGCGGCGGGAGCCGCGGGCGCGGGTGAGGCGGGGGGCTGGCCGGTGCCGCCGTTGATGGACGGGGGCGCGAACGGGGCGTCCGAACCGCCGCCGACGGGCGGGTCGGCGTCCGGTGTTCGTCCCGAGTCGTTCGGGTCTCCGTTGTTGTTCGGGGTTTGGTCCCCGCCGGGGTCGCTGGACTGCTGGCGGTCGTGGGTGGCGCGGCGTCCGGCGCGGCTGAAGTCGGGCGGGTAGGTGTTGTGGCCGACACCCATCTGGTTGGTGAGGTCGGCTCCGAGGGAGGCACCGGCGGCGCCCAGGCCAGCGATCAGGCCCAAGCCGGTGGACGCGAGTTGGCCGATCGGTCCCAGTTGACTGAGCCCACCCGCGACAGCGGTGTTGAAGCGTCCGGTGGTGGCGTCCCCCGCGCTGTCTTCCCCGGCACTGCGCCCTTGCTCGTCAGTGGCGGCCGCCCTCCCGCCACCACCGCTGCCGGCGCTGCCGGTGAGGAGCCCTTGGAGTCCGCCGACCGCGGTCATGGATGTCCGCAGGGAGGCTCCCGAGGTGGTGGCGGGGTCGACGAAGGCGAGCAGTTTGAACAGGGCGAGCGGTGAGATGGTGGCGATGCAGATGAGCAGGACGCCGGGGATGGCGGTGCCGATGGCGCCCTGGACGCCGGTGAGGCCGTTGGCGACGCCGGTGGTGTATTGGACGCCGACGCCGAGTACCAGGACCATCACCACCGGGGAGAGGGCGGCCGCGTGGAACCAGCGCAGGCTCTTCCAGAACCAGGACCTGCCTGCTTCGGAGACCAGGCCGGCCGCGGCGATCGGGGTGGTGGCCACCAACACCATCAGCGCGGCGGAGCGGACCAGCATGATCAGGAAGTGGCCGATGGCGGCCAGCCAGAGCAGCAGGCCCATGAGGCCGAGGACGGTGGCGACGGTGCCGTCAGTGATGTCGGCGGGGGTGAAGGGTTCCCAAGGTTGCCAGGCGGTCCAGCTGGTGACGTTGAGCAGTCCTTGCATGAGGGCGCGGGTGAGGCCGCCGGCGGCAGTGACGATGGTGACGCCGTAGACGATCCAGCCGGCCCAGACGACCACGAACTGGCCCAAGCCGAGCGCGACCCGGGCGAGGCCTTGGCCGTCGCGCTTGGCGACGGCGACCCCGAGTTGGACCAGCAGCATGATCACGAGCAGGGCGGCGGCGATCCAGAACATGACTTGGTACAGCCAGGCGCCGGGCCCGTCCTCGCTCAGGTCCGGGGTGAGCAGGAAGTCCAGGAAGGTGAGGGCGAGTCGGAGCAGCCACAGGCCGGCGTTCCACAGGCCGAGCATCGCGGCGGTCCACGCGTCGGCGACGACCTTGCCGGCGGCGGAGGCAAGTGCTGCGAAGGGGTTCAACAGGTCATCCACGGCTGTGCCTTAGGAGGTCTGCCAGGTGCGCCACCCGGCTTGGAGTGCGAGGTCGGAGCCGGGCCAGGTAGAGGGAGCCTTGGCCGGTGGTGTGCCGGGGGCGATCTGCCAACGACCGTCGTGCCAGGCCATGCGTTCGCAGTGGCCGTAGCCGATCCGGGCGGTGGCGGCGACCGCGGCGCGCACATCCAGCAGGACGCAGGCGAGTACCCAGTCGGGCCCGTCGGTGCCCTTGACCTGTCCGGCGGCCGGGGTGGCGGTGACCAGGACGCTGTCGTCCTTCGCGTTGCCCTGATCGCCGAGGGTGGTGAGGAACGACTGCACGTTGCGTGTCATCGCCCACTCCGCGGGGCTCACCCCGCCGGGCAAGGACCAGGCGGCGTGAACATCATGGGCGGTGGGGATGCTCATCGCCTCGAGGACCGTCACCTCGATCGCGGCGAGTTGGGCGACCGCGCCCTCGGGGGTGTGCGGGAACCCAGTGGGCACGCCGGCCGGGCCGACGGCGTCCGCGGCCGGGACCAGCAGGACCGGCGCGAGCTCGGCCGAGACGCCGGGGGTGGACGCCGCGGCGGCCGGGACCTGCAGCATCGGTTGGGCGGCGAGTTCGTCGCGCCAGGCATCGCCGCGGACTTCGCCAGAGGCCGGCATCGGGGTCACCGGTGTGGAGGCGCCCCGGGTGGGGAGGATCATCGCCCACAGGGCGAGGCCGAGCCCGAAGAACAAGGCCATCACGGTGATGAGGGCAGCGACGACGAAGAGGTAAAGCTTCCAGCGGGGCCACGTGCCTGTCTCGTGGTACGCCATGTCAGATGCACCCCACGCCAAGGAGGCCGGTGAGCATGCCCGGCAGGATGAGGTAGGCGATCGCAGCGACGAACACCACGACCACGGAGATGACCCCGACCCGGGAAGCGTGTGGCATTGAGAACAACCGGCCGGCCACGATGGCGCCGACCCCGACGACGATGGCGAGCAGGAACAGGACGCCGACGCCCCACAGGACGTAGCCGGTGATCTGGTCGATGTACTTCTGAGCGTCGCCGGGGGCGACCGGGCACACCTGGAGCGGCAGCAGCAAGGTGAAGTCAGTGGGCATGGTGGGGGGTCCCTTCGATCAGTGAGAGGAGCGCGCCGGCGGCGGCGAGCAACCTCGCGGGCAGCGGGGCCGGGGTGAGGCCGTGGAGGGCGAGGGTTCGGTCCTCAGGGATCTCGACGAGGCGACCGTCGGCGACCAACGCCGCGGTCAGACCGCCGACACCGTGGGCCGCCGCGCGGGGCCAGCGGCGGCGCGGCTGGCCCAGGACTGCCGCGATCGTGCGCTCGGCGTCCAGAAGGTGCAGGGTCGACTCGAGGCGCCGCAAGCCCGGGATCGTGGCCCGCGCCACGACCACGACCGAACCTGCATCGGTCAGCAGGCTGGACAGCCAGGCGTGTCCATCCAAGACCTGCTCGACTCGGAAGCCGACGTCGATGACCGTGACCTCCCGGGTGTCGATCGGTGAGGGAGTCGGGACGGCGTCCGGGTGTGTGCGGACGCCGGGCGCCCGGTCGAGACGGACTTGGTCGCGGGTGCCGTGCACCCAGCCGTGGTCGTCGGCACCGAGTTCAGTCATGCTGGCGGCGGCGAGCCCACTCATGGACGCCGACGCGCACTCCACCACCCGCGCTCGCCCTTCGACCACTGTCGCCAGGGCAAGCGCCACCGTGGTCGCGCCGCACGATCCCGCCGCGCCCACGACCGGCAAGACCAGCTCGCCGGACGTTGGCGTCCATCGCTCAGCGGGCTTCGGCATCGCAACCGTGGCGATCGGAGTCGCCGGGGCGACGTCTTGTGGCCGGGCTGGGTGGCGGAAGGCGCCGTCCTGCACGGCGTGCCAAGCGCGAAGGAGTTCCTCCACCGCGACCGGCCGGGTCGTCTGGGCGGTCATCGGGACGCCCGCCGGTTGGCGCGGAACATCAACGTCGCGCGCAGTTCGGCTGGCGGCAGCCCGGCCAGCTCGGCCTTCGCCTGCCGCGCCCGCTTCAGGGTGTCGAGCAGCCGCTCCAGGCTGTCGATCACCTCGTCGTCGGTGTTGGCGACGTCGAACAGCCGCGCTGTCGCCCTCAGGTCCTTGGTCATGTGCACATTCACCTCACCCTCCAGAAGTGAGAAAGGACGCCGTCCACGGACACCTGGTTGCAGGGAATCCGGCGGAGGAGCTCAGGCGGCACGGGAGAAGGCGGGTGCCGCCTCGGTCAGGGCGCGAATGGTGCGCCGGAAGCGGCGACGCACGGTGCGGTCGCACACACCGAGCAAGGCGGCGACGGTGGTAGTCGCGTCATTGCCGAGCAGGCCATGACTGGAGGTCTGCCGCAGCCGCAGTTGCTGGGAGACCTCCACCAGCATCAGCACCAGCTGCCGGTCGGCGGCCGCGATGACGTGGTGGTCGCACGCCCAGTCCAGGACGCCCACCAACTCGTCGAACGCGGACGGGTCGGGCTCGTCGGGGATCGCGGCCATCAGGTCGCTGTCGGCGAAGGCGACGGTGGCGTACCAGGTGGGGTCCTTGCGTTGCAGGGTCGCGGGGGCTTCGCAAGCGGCCAGCACGTTGGCGCGCAGGTCCCACATCAGGTTGCTGATGACCTTGCGGCGCTGAAGCGGGAACGTGCACACCAGCAGCCACAGTTCGGCGGCGACCACGTGGTCGATGTCGACCGACAGGGTCCGCAGTCGGCTGGCAAGGAAAGCGGATCCGGGCACCAGCAGCCAGGCCAACGTCTGCGCGGCCTCGCGGTCGTGACCACCCTCGGTCGATGCCAACCACGCGATCCCATACACCACGTCGTCGGCGTCTGCGGGGTCAGCTTCCTGCAGCCACTCCCGCAGCCGGCGGGGATCGTCCACCAAGTTGAGGATGGGCTGGGCGATTGACCAAGACGGCCACGCTGCGACGATCGTTGATTCCAGGTTGCTGGCGAGACCCAATTCGGATTCGACGCTCATGATCAGACCTTTCCGTTGCGGATGAACACAACGAAAAAGGATCAAATCGATGTACCACGAGTTGTCCCCAGAACCGGCACTACCGGCATTTCTTTCCACAGAATCGGGCTGCCCCCCTTGACGCGGAGAGTTGTTCCCCCTTGTCAGAGGATGTCCCTGCGATGTCCCCCCTTGTCCCCCAAGTCAGGCTGGACGCCCAGGAAACCGAGGGGTTTCACCTCCCCATGCCCCAGCGCGATGCAGATGTTGCGGACAAGCAGAGGTCGCGAAAAGCTGCTTTTCACCATCGGGGACAATGGCCTGCAACCAAGGGGACTTCATCGGAGTTCGATCGGACATCCGGACATCGCCGCAGGCAACGTCCCCGGTGTCCCGTTCCACCACATGGCTGCAGCGCTTGCTCTAACCTGAGTTGGACCTCTTTAGTGACCCACGCGGGCGAGCATTTCGGCGATGTCGTCGGGGATTATGGGTTCGGCTTGGAGTTGTTGGCCGGCCAGAGTGATGGTGACGTGTTGCAGGGGGCGCAGTGCGCGGACGATCCTCTTGATGCTCCAGCCGGGACTGCTGCAAGAGAGTAGGTGACATCTGATCTGGCTTGCCCGGGAGGGTGGCCTGGAAGGAGGCGTCCGTGCCGGACCACGACTCCAGCAGCGCAAGCTCTTCGCGGCGCCAAGGTGTTCGAGGGTTCATCGTTCGGCCCAGCTTACTGCGCGCAATCTCGCGGACATGCCCAGTAGCGGTCGTCAAAGTCGAAGGCGGTATATCCCGGACTTGCCGGGAGGGAGGCTTGACGGATGGCTACCACTCTTGACCGTAACGAGCGACCGGCCAACGTTGCTGGTCACTCGCCGTCGGGCGGGGTATCCCTCATTCCCATCACCACGCCAGCTTCGACGGAGCAGTCGATCGTGAGCAGGCCTCGGTAGAGATGGTCGACGCCGGTAGCGGTCATCGTCCAAGGAACGGCGACCTGCTGGACCTGCTGCCCGGTCCACACGGCGAGCTTGCCGGCGCTTCGCTCGATCCCCTTAGGTCTTAGGTCTCCGACATGCCAAATGAGCACGGTCCCGTCCAATCGGTCCTCCAATGAGAGGTTGCCCCACGCAAGTTGTACTGGCAGCACCGATTGTTGCTGAGTCGCGTATTCATCAGATGTCGACTGCTGTTTCGCCTTGTGGCGGAGGCTGATGCATCCGGCGATTGATCAGCCTGTGCTGTATAGTTCAGTGCATGCTGACTATTGCTTCTCGACTCGACGTCATGAACCGGCTCGGCCGGGCCATGGCGGATCCGACGCGTTCCCGGATCCTGATGACCCTGCTCGAGGGACCGAGCTACCCGGCGGTGCTCTCGCGTGAGCTGGAGCTGACTCGCTCGAACGTGTCGAACCACCTCACCTGCCTGCGCGACTGCGGCATCGTGGTCGCTGAGCCGGAGGGTCGCCAGACTAGGTATGAGATCGCTGATCCGCACCTCGCGGCCGCTCTCATCGCGCTGGTGGATGTGACTCTGGCTGTCGACGAGCACGCTCCGTGCGTGGACTCGTCGTGCACCGTTCCGGGTTGCTGCGGAGCGGGAGCAGACGCGTGAGCGCGGCATGCTGGATATTGCGCTTGCTGAGGGCCGGTGTTCCGCTGGGGGGTGAGCCAGTGTTCCGGGGATCGGTGGGCCACGTCGACGGGATGGGTTGCCATGGTGCTGGGGCGGCCGCTTGGGCCGCCCCAGCGCTGTGGTTACTGCAGGTGAGTGAAGTGTTTGCGCAGGGAGTCGTCACAGTCCAGGACGGTGGCGTGCGCGTTGGTGGTGATCCGGTCGACGATGGCGTCGGCGAGGATCTTCTCTTCCATCCGGTCGTGCCACTGGCCCGGTGGTAGCTGGGAGCAGTAGATCGTGGAGGCGGTCTTGTGTCGTCGGTCGATCAGGGTGTGCAACTGCTGGACCTGGACCCGGGTGGGCGGGGTGAGGAACCAGTCATCGATGATCAACAACTCGACGTTGACCAGGGTGTCGAGGCAGCGCTTCTTGTCCCCGGTCCGTTCGGCGATGGTGATCCGGTCGAACAGTTCCCCGGCGGGCAGGTAGAGCACCTTGCGGTACTGCTGGCAGGCCTTGTTCCCCAGCGCGCAGGCGACGTAGGTCTTCCCCGCGCCGGTGGGTCCTTGCAGGATGACGTCTTGGTGCTTGACCAGGTAGGCGCCGACCGCGAGCCGGTGGATCAGCTCGAGGTCCATGCTGCGGCCGGGCATGGCTTTCAGGTCGGTCAGGTCGGCGGCGGGTTGGGCGAGGCAGGCTTGGCGGCGGAGCCGGTGCAGCTTGCTGTCGCGGCGTCTCTCGTATTCCCAGTCGACGGCCTGTTTGACCAACTCTGGACCGGTCAGGGTGGCGGCGGTCGTGGTGTCGGCGAGGTTCTCGAAGTACTCGGCCATCCCGGACAATCGCATCGTCTTCAAGCGGGTGAGGGTTTCCACATCGATCATGCTCGGCTCCCGTAGTAGTCGCTGCCGCGGACATAGCCGGCGTCGCCCAGGGAGGGGGCCGGCGGGGCTTGGGTGGGTGGGGTCCAGCCGGTCCACAGCTTCTTGATGAGCGTGTAGGAGGGGGCGGGGGTGGCCGCCAACGCCCGCGTGCAGGTGTCCTCCAGGCGGGCCATGCCGCCGGGCTTGGTGGCCAGCGACATCACCCCCAGACAGGACCGGTAGGACTGCTCGACGATCTGGCGGGACGCCAGGATCGCCCCGATCGCCGCTTGGGTGTTCGGGCCCACCGTGGCGGCCCACTGCTCGAATCGTTCCGGCGTCCAGTCGACCAGTCGGCTGCGGTGGGTGGCGGGCATGTGGGCCGGCAGGGTCGCATACCGGCCCGACACCCCTTGGAAGCGGGGGTGGGACGCGACCCGCTCGATCCCGTCGAAGACCTCCACGATGCTCGTGGTGAGGCGCACATCCAGGGATTGGCCGATCAACCGGGAAGGGACGGAGTAGAAGTTCTTGTCGACCTGGACGTGGTAGTTCGGGCCGACCTTGGCCTTGCGGAGCTCGGCCAACTCGAACCGGACCGGCGGCAGCGGTTGCAACAGTGGCTTCTCGTCGCGTTCGAACACGATCTGCCGGGAGTCCTCCCGCTTCTGGAACGGACGCGCGTTGATGGCAGCGACTTCGGCGAAGATGGCCTCGTTCAACTCGGCCAACCCGACGAACTGCCGATTGCGGAGCACCGCCGCGACCTGCCCCGCGACGAACCGGACGCTCCCTTCGACCACTGCCTTGTCGCGGGGACGTTTCACCCTGGCCGGGATGACCGCGGTGCCGTAATGCTCGGCCAACCGGGCATAGGCGGGGTTCAACGCCGGCTCGTAGCGGTCCGACCGGGACACCCCGGTCCGCAGGTTGTCCGGCACCAGGAGCCGGGCAGCACCCCCGAAATCCTCCAGGGCGTGCACGTGCGCGTCGATCCACGACCCGAGCGTCATGTCCGGGAACGCCTCCACATACGTGTAGGCCGAATACGACAGTGCGGCCACGAACACCCACCCCTGTCGTGGTTCGCCGGTCAGCGGGTCGGCGTAGGCCATCGGGTCCCCGGCCCAGTCGACCTCGATCGACTCGCCCGGGTTGCGCTGGATCCGCATCGACGCGCCGGTGGCCTTCGCCCACCGCCGGTACTGTTCGTTGAAGAACGAGTACTGGTAGGGCACCTCGCCGGTGGCGCGGCAGTTGGCCACGTACTCGTTCCACAACACCAGCAGCGTCACCGACGGCCGTCCCAGCTCCCGGTGCACGTGCTCGAAGTCTGGTGTGGCCCGGTCCGAGTCCGGCTTGGCCGGTTCGGGCAGCAACAGCCGGCGGACCTCGTCAGCCCCGAGGTCCGTCACCTGCTCGAACCCGACCCCCGCCGAGTCCGCCGCAGTGAACACCGCCGCCACCGTGTTACGGGAACACCCCAACACGTCCGCGATCCCACGCTGACTGACCCCCTCAGCTCGCAGCCGAAGGATCTGTTTGTAGTCGACCATGAAGGCGACTTCCTCTCGTCACGCCGTACCCCAACGGCACGGCGCGACGAACGTCCCACACGAAAACCCGAGCGCCGCCACGGTCCACCGCGCCCCGTCGCCGTGGCTCACCGCCCACCGGACCACTGGCTCACCCCACAACGGAACACCGGCCCTCACCGAGCGCAATATGCA
>NZ_JCAKNE010000046.1:0-18838 GCF_059515965.1 Propioniciclava sp. LT432
GGGAGTGGCTGCGCGCCTGGGCGAAGGACCATCCCCGCTACGGGTATCGGCGGGCGTATCACGACGCCCGCGCCGAGGGCTGGGTGGTGAACCACAAGAAGGTCCAACGCCTGTGGCGTGACGAGGGGCTCCGGGTCCCGCAGCGGCGTCGAGGCAAGCGCGTCGGATCTTCGACCATCGACACGCCGACGGCGGACGCGCCGAACGTGGTGTGGGCGGTGGACTTCCAGTTCGACGCCGACGAGCAGGGCAGACCGATCAAGATCTGCTCGATCGTCGACGAGCACACCCGGGAGTGCATCGGCGGACTCACCGAACGATCGATCACCGCGGACCGGCTCACCGCCCACCTCGAGGACCTCGTCGCCGCCCGGGGCGCCCCGGCGGTGCTCAGGTCGGACAACGGGCCGGAGTTCATCAGCGAGGCGATGGCCGACTGGGCCGGCACCCGCACCGGCCTGTCCTACATCCCGCCGGGCTCGCCCTGGCGCAACGGGTACGTCGAGTCATTCAACAGCCGGATCCGCGACGAGTGCCTCAACATCAACAGCTTCTACTCGCTACTGCACGCACAGGTCGTGATCGGCGACTGGAAGGACGAGTACAACCATCACCGCCGGCACTCCTCGCTCGGCTACCTGCCCCCAGCCGAGTACGCTCGGCAATGCACCCATCAAATCGAAACCGACGACTCACACACCGTCCGGACCGAATGACGGGGGCGGCCCACCAGGATGACCTCTTCAACGACGTTGACCACGATTGTCGCCGAACTCGCCGCCGCCGGTGGCCAGATCGAGCAGGAGGAGTTCACACCGCTTTGTGACGCCCTCCTCGCCCCGAAACGGGTCTTCATCACCGGCGCCGGCCGATCCGGCTTCGTCGCTCGCGGCTTCGCCAACCGGCTCCTTCATCTCGGCCTCGCTGTCAGCTTCGTCGGCGAACCAACCACGCCACCCGTCAGGGCTGACGATCTCCTTGTGGTGATCTCCGGATCCGGGCGCACCGCCGGCCTGGTGGCGATGGCGGAGAAGGCGCACTCTGCTGGTGCCGCGGTGGCAACCATCACCACCGACACGGCCGGACCGATCGGGCAGCTTGCCACGGCATATCTCGCATTGCCCGGCCAGACCCGCCTCGGCGCAGACATCCAGGCAACTGCGGCTACGTCGATTCAGCCGGTCGGCACCCTCTTCGAGCAGTTGGCGTGGTTGGCCTGCGACTCCCTCATCGTGCTGCTGCGGGAACGGACGGGCCAGTCCAACGACGAGCTCATCGAACGCCACGCCAACCTAGTGGCCTGTCGATGAGACGTGTTGACGTTTGCGGTTGATTTTGTCGAGGATTTCGTCTGGGGTCTTGGTCCGGGTGAATGGGTGCTTGCGTTTGTTCCAGCCGGTGATGAAGGCGCGGATCTTGCCGGTGAGGTCCCGGACGGAGGTGAACGTGCCGCGCCGGATGGCTTGGCGTTCGATGATGCCGAACCAGACCTCGACGAGGTTGAGCCAGGATCCGGAGGTCGGGGTGAAGTGGACGTGGATCCGCGGGTTGTGCGCGAGCCAGTCGCGGACCTCGGCCTTCTTGTGGGTGGCGTAGTTGTCCATCACCAGGTGCAACTCGCGGTCGGGGTAGGCGCGGGCGACGTGCTTGAGGAACACCAGGAACTCCTGGTGCCGGTGCCGGCCCTTGCACACGCCGGTCACCTGGCCGGTGGCGACCTCCAGGGCGGCGAACAGGGTCGAGGTACCGTGCCGGACGTAGTCGTGGGTGCGTTGCTCGTTGTGGCCCGGCGCCATCGGCAGCACCTGCTGGGTGCGGTTCAACGCCTGGATCTGGCTCTTCTCGTCCACACACAACACGACCGCGTTCTCGGGCGGGTTGAGGTACAGGCCGACCACGTCGGTGACCTTCGCGACCAGTTCGGGGTCGGTGGAGAACTTGAACGTGTCGGCCTTCCACGGCCTGACCCCGAACTCCTTCCACACCCCGGCCACGGTGGAGTGGTCCAGGCCCAACCGGGCCGCCAGCAGCCGGCTCGACCAGTGCGTCACGCCCAGGCTCTCCGGCGGCGGCACCAACGTCGCGGCGATCACCTCCGCCCGGTCCACCCGCCGCGGCCGACCCGTCCGGGACTCATCGACCAACCCCCTCAGTCCGCGTTCGGCGTACCGGTCCCGCCACAGGTTCACCGTGGGACGCGACACCCCAACTCGATCGGCGATCACCTGGTTCCCGACCCCGTCGGCGGCCAACAGCACGATCCTTGCCCGCTGCGCCAACGACGCCATCACCGTCGCCGAACGGGTCAAACGCTCCAACTCGTCCCGGTCACCCGCACGCAACGGCAATGCCGGAGCCGTCCTGTTCGCCATGCTCCATTCTGACACGCAACCGTAAACTTACATCATCGACACGCCACTAGAGTGATTACGCAGCCTGCCAAGCTACGCGCGCCGACCCTCTCGTGGTCTGGCGCGCGTCGCGCAGTTGGGCTGCGGCGGCGGACCGCCAGGGGAGGATCACCTACCAGCACGGGGCTTAGTCGCGGCCAGGTCTTGGGCAGTCCCATCGTCACGATGGAGTTCGGCTATCAGTTCTTCGAGACCGTCACCGGTCAGCGAGTCGACGCAGAACACCTTGCTGGCGCCGGCGAGCCTGAGATGCCAGACGGCGTCGTCGCGGCGTCCCTTCGCCAGCCCGCATTTTGTGACGACCCCGATGACCTCACGGTTGAAGGCTGAGGCGAAGCCCGGCGGAAAGCGGGTGCCGCGCACGTCCGCGGCTTGCACCAAGACGACGAGATCAACCGCGTATGAGGCGTTGATCAGCGCGCTCTTGTAGATGCGGGACTCGAGGAACTCCCCGGGAGTGTCAACCACTCCGTGCTCGGTCTCGAGAGCCTGGGTCTTGGCGTACCTGAGTTTGTGGCCATGCAGCCGCTGTCGCAGGGTGGTCTTCCCGACACCGACGCTCCCAATCAGCAGAATCGAGCGCACGCCAGGGCCTTACGTCCGGGTGATCGGGCAGGGCGTGAAGCCGAGCACGCCGACCAGCGTCTCTACCACGGCCTGCACGCCGGCCTCGATGTCGGCGAGCTGGCCAACCAGGAGTAGCGAGCCCGAGAAGCGATCGACGTAGGCGAGTTCCACGTCCGCAGCCTTCGCGGCGATGTCCCCACCGATGATCGCTGCCTCGCCAGGGGTGAGTGTCATCACCGCGACGGAACCGGAGGCCTTGTCCTGAATGCCGATCTTCGGCAGGAGCTGCGGATCGGCATTGGCCATGATGTGTGCCAGTGTCACCTGTTTACCGGGTACGAACTCCTGGATGATCCGGGTCTTCTCGGTGTCGATCATTGGCGTTCCTTCGGCCCGCTGCGGGTAGGGCAGAGACCCTGCGCACGTGCTCGTATCGGAAGTGGTTCCATCACAGGATCTGACGCAGGATCGCGGTGAGTTGGGCTGTCGTCGGCTGAACCGGGTTGGTTGGTGTGCAGCGGTCATTCAGCGCTGTGCTGGCGATGTCGTCGGCCGAGGCCTGGAGATCGGCGACCGAGACGCCGGCTTCGCTGATCCGGGCGGGAATGTCCAGTTCGGAGCGGAGTCGCTCGACCGCGCCGATGAGCGACAGGACGCCCGCCTTGATACTGCCGCTGGCCATGCTTGTGAGGCGTGCCAGCCGGGCGTACCTCGCCGCGACCTCTGGCGATTCCGCTGCGTTGAACGCCATCACGTGAGGCAGCAACAGAGCGTTGAGCCGTCCGTGCGCCACCGGATATCGGCCACCGAGCGCGTGGGACAGGCTGTGCACGATGCCGAGGCCGGCGTGGTCGAAGGCGAGAGCCGCGAGCGTCGACGCGTTGTGCATTCGCTCCCGCGCGTCGAGTTCGGAGCCGTGCCGGTAGCAGCGGGCGAGGCTCCCGAAGACCATCTGAACGGACTTCTCGGCGAAGGCGTCGGAGAAGTCGCTGGCGTTCGTCGCCACGTAGGCCTCAAGACCATGGGTGAGCACATCCATGCCCGCGTCCGCGGTGACCTTGGGCGGAACGCCCAGGACAGCACGCGGGTCGAGAATGGCGACAGCTGGGCGCATGGCTGGGGACACCATGGCGATCTTTGCATGCGTCGCTTCATCGGTGACCACCGAGAACGAGGTCACTTCCGAGCCGGATCCGCTCGTCGTGGGTACGACCACCAGGCCATGTGGAGCGGCGCGTCCGACTTCAAGGGCAGCCTGATGCATCGCCTTGGCCGCATCGATCGGCGATCCGCCGCCGAGCGCCACCACCACCTCGGGGTCGGCCTTCAGGTAGCAGGTGGTCCCCTTCCCGACCAGGGTGACTGTCGGGTTCGGCTCGACGTCGTCGAACACGGTTACCTGGGAGCCGAGCCTGGCGCTGGCCTCGCGGAACAGGTCGGTGGACGCCAGGAAGGAATCTGTCACCAGCAGTACCCGTTGATCGCGGTACTGGTCCAGCGCTTCGAGGGCATTGGCCCCGAAACGGATTGACGTGTTGAGCTGGAATGTGGTCATTGCGGAGGGTCCTTTTTACGATTCAGCGGGCGCGCAGGCGCGGGGATTCCGGGGCACGATCGTCAACCTGCAGCGGCGAGCCGCTCGGCGCGTTGTTGCTGCCGATACTCACCCGGGGTGAGCCCGAGATGCTTCTTGAACGTTCGAGAGAAGTAGTTGCGCGGCTGGAATTCGAGTTCGGTGGCGATGCGCATGATGGGTTTGTCGGTGTGGGTCAGCATCAGCTTTGCTCGCTCCAGCCGTTTGGCCGTGACGTAGGCGGTGTGGCTTTGGCCGGTGTGCTGTTTGAACTGGCGGGAGTAATGAGATTCGGAGATCGCCAGGTACTGTGCCGCTGAGGAAACGGACAAGAATACCGTCGGATCCTTCTCGATCTCGTTGACGAGGCTCGCGATGGTGCGATCCTTCACCGCCAGTTTCGGTTCGATCAGGTCGTGCAGTTGGATCAGCAGCCGCTCGCAGTGAATCTGGCACTCGTAGCGGTTCATCGCAGCCCGGCGATTCCCGTTGCGGCTCGCCACCGCGAGCGTCATTTCCCGGCCGTACTGCGCGCCCTCGCGCTGGGCAACCGCGATCAACGCGTCCTCAAGGCTCCGCAGGTCGTCGCGGGGAATCTTCTGGCTCCATTGGGGCAGCAGACCGTCCAGGTAGGAGCCGAGCAGTTCCAGGTTGCCGCCCACGTTCTGGGCGTGCAGGTTGCGCCCGACGGCTACGACGTCGAGCTGGTTCCGCCGGCTGGCCGGGATCAGCGGGATCGGCTTGGAGAGGCCGTCGACCAGCGGAACCAGCAGGGGGCCCTGGTCGGCCTGGGCTACCACGGGAAGCCTGCCCAGGCTGGGCCCCGTCGTGACGAGGCCGAAGGTGTGCGACCGCTTGGACAGGGTCTCGTTGGCGAGTTGCGCGATGGCATTGGCGGCGCGGTGCAGCTCGTCGACGTCGATCGTCCTGATCTCGCTGGCCAGTTGCTGCAGTCCGGGGTCGGTGCTGGGTGTGGAGTGGGCAGCCAGCAGTTGCCGCAGATCGTACTGCCCCCTGGTCAGGAGTACCTGTCCGGCTGCGACCGCGCCGAGGAATTGGTTGCCCATGATGATGGAGACTGAGAAGTCGACCAGCCCGGCGTGGCACTGGTACACCACGGGCTTCCCTTCGATCGAGCTCTGGAACCCGCCGTGCGCGTCACAGCCGTAACAGAGCTCCCTCGTGGCGGGGTTGTTCCTCAGGAACTGGCAGAGCTCGGTGAAATGGGAAGGGTCGGTAACTGGGGCGCCAGTCGAGTCCACGGTGATGACGCCGAGCCCGGTGTCCGCTGCGAACTCGTCCTGTATCTGCTGGAGGCGTTCGACGTCGACGAGGTGACGGAGATCGAGAGCGCCGTAGTCACCGTCGCCCAAAACGATGTTCGACAATGCTCATCCCCTTTGATTCTGGCGTCCTCAGGATTCTTCTGTTGGCGCCGGCAATGCGGCCGAAGCAATTCGCAGGCGAGCGCTGGCCCGACGGTGACAGCGCCACATCTGGTCCCGGTCCCCGGAGCTTTCCCGCCATCTTAGGCAGACCTTGCCTCCCGTCTCTAGGGGCGGGAGACGCGGTAGGCGGCTTTGTGTAACCGCTTGCGCAGATCGTGCACTTCGATGCAGCTTACCCTTCCCGGGAGGTCATCAACCGGCCTCCCTAGACGAAGGAGTCCAACATGCAGGATGCACTGGGCCTGGTCGAGACCAAGGGATTCGTGGGCGCGGTCGAAGCCGCTGATGCGATGGTCAAGTCGGCGAACGTGCAGCTGATCGGCAACGAGAAGGTCGGAGCCGGTCTGGTGACGGTCATGGTCCGGGGCGATGTCGGTGCGGTGAAGGCGGCCACGGACGCTGGCGCGGCAGCTGCGGCAAAGGTAGGCGAGCTGGTATCGGTCCATGTGATCCCGCGTCCGCACTCCGATGTCGAGAAGATCCTTCCCGGCGCGAAGTGAGCTGAGTGATGTCTGAGGACCTGGTCGACAAGGTCATGGCGGAAGTCATGAAGAAGGTGTCGCCGCGGTTGGGTGACGGCGCGCCGTCAGCACGGCCCGCCGTCACCGAGTTCGTCGGCACGAACCGACTCGGTGATTCCATCGGCCTCGTCATTGCGAACGTCGACTCCGACCTTCTCGCGATGATGAGGCTGGAGCGGGACTACAAGTCTCTCGGGATCCTTGGCGCACGGACGGGCGCCGGCCCGCAGATCTTCGCCGCCGATGAAGCCGTCAAGGCGACCAACGCCGAGGTGCTGAGCATTGAGATGGCTCGCGACACCAAGGGCGGAGCCGGTCACGGCTCGCTGGTGGTGTTCGGGGCTGAGGATGTCTCCGATGCCCGTAGGGCCGTTGAAGTCGCGCTCGCCGAGCTGGACCGCACCTTTGGCGACATCTACGCCAACGATGCGGGCCACCTGGAGTTCCAGTACACCGCGCGTGCCAGCTATGCCCTGCAGAAGGCGTTCGGTGCACCGCTGGGCAGGGCGTTCGGCATCACCGTCGGGGCCCCGGCCGCAATCGGTGTTGTCCTGGCCGACACGGCCGTGAAGGCTTCGACCATCGACCTGATCGGCTACTCCAGCCCGGCACACGGCACCAGCCTCACCAACGAGGTCATCGCCGCGTTCTCCGGTGACTCCGGTGCCGTTCGGCAGGCGATCATCGCGGCCCGAGAGGTCGGCATGCCACTACTCGCGGCGCTCGGGACACAGCCCGAGTCGGCCTCCACCCCCTACATCTAGGACGAGCCATGAGGTCTAAGAGATTCGAAATACTGGACGCGCGTCCAGTCAACCAGGACGGCTACGTCAGCGAATGGCCCGAGGTGGGCCTGATCGCCATGGACGGTCCGAACGATCCTAAGCCGTCGATCAGGATCGAGAACGGCGAGATCGTCGAACTCGACGGCCGGCAACGTGCCGACTTCGACATGCTCGACACCTTCATCGCCAGCTACGGCATCAACCTGGAGCGAGCGGTGGAGGCGAACGCGATCGACTCGGTGCGCCTGGCCCACATGCTGTGCGACATCAACATCCCACGCCATGAGTTGATCCCGTTGACCACGGCCCTGACGCCCGCGAAGGCCGCCGAGGTGGTCTCCAAGATGAGCGTGCTGGAAATGATGGCCGCGGTGACCAAGCTGCGTGCCCGCAAACGGCCAGCCATGCAGGGACACGTCACCAGCGTGACGGACAACCCGGTGCAGTTGGCCGCGGATGCGGCTGAGGCCGGAATCCGCGGCTTCGCCGAAGAGGAGACCACCGTCGGGATCGTGCGCTACGCGCCGCTCAACGCGCTCGCTGTTCTGGTCGGTTCGCAGACCGGCAGGCCGGGAATCCTCTCCCAGTGCGCGGTGGAGGAAGCCACCGAACTCCAGCTCGGGATGCGCGGGCTCACGTCCTACGCCGAGACAGTCTCGGTCTACGGCACCGAAGCGGTATTCATGGACGGCGACGACACCCCTTGGTCGAAGGCGTTCCTGGCCTCCTGCTACGCCTCACGGGGCCTGAAGATGCGATTCACCTCCGGCACCGGCTCCGAGGTGCAGATGGGATTCGCCGAGGGCATGAGCATGCTCTACCTCGAATCCCGCTGTCAGTTCATCACCCGGGCGGCCGGTTCGCAGGGCACTCAGAACGGCTCGGTCTCCTGCGTGGGTGTGGTCGGAGGAGTGCCACAGGGCGTCCGTGCCTTCCTCGCAGAGAACCTGATCGCGATGATGCTGGACCTGGAGTGCGCCTCCGCCAACGACCAGTCGATGTCGCAGTCCGATCTGCGGCGGGTTGCGCGGTCGCTGATGCAGTTCGTTCCCGGCACTGACTTCATCTGCTCCGGCTACTCGACGGTGCCGAACTACGACAACATGTTCGGTGGCGGGCACTGGGACGCCGAGGACTTCGACGACTGGCTCATCCTGCAGCGTGACATGCGGGTGGACGGTGCGTTGTCCCCGGTGTCGGAAGAGGACGTGATCGCGATCCGCCGGAAAGCGACCCGCGCCATCCAGGCAGTCTTCAAGGAACTGGGGTTGCCCGAGATCACCGACGCCGAGGTGGAGGCGGCGACCTACGGACACGGCTCTCGAGATCTCCCCGCCCGCAATGTGGTGGAGGACCTGGTGGCGGCCGACGACCTGATGAAGCGCGAGATCACCGGTCTCGATGTGGTGCAGGCGCTGATCCGCAGCGGCTTCGATGACGTAGCTGAGGCAGTGTTCAACCTGATCAAGCACCGCATGGCAGGCGACTACCTGCAGACCGCGGCCATCTTCGATGGTGATTTCCGGATCGATTCGGCAGTGAACAACCCCAACGACTACGCGGGCCCGATGACCGGCTACCAGATGTCGCCGGAACGCTGGGATCAGATCAAGACGATCCGTCAGGCCGTCAGCCCGGAAAGCATCTGAGGTGACAGTCATGGATCAAGCCACACTCAAGAGTCTGGTCGAGCAGGTCATCCGTGAGGTCGTTGGTGGGACGGCGTCGGCACCGAACCCCGTGACGGCTGCTGGCACCGCGGCACCTGCGGCGAACGTCGGCGAACTGCGGATCGTGGAAGCCGGAGACGCTCAGCGCGGAACCGACCCGAAGGAGGTCGTCATCGCGCTCTCGCCGGCGTTCAGCACTGGGATCCACCGGACCATCATCGGGATTCCGCACGCCACGGCGCTCAAGGAACTCTGTGCCGGCCTGGAGGAGGAGGGCATGAGGTACCGCTTCGTGCGTATCTACAAGACGGCCGATGTCGGTTTCGTGGCGCACGAGGCGGCCAAGTTGTCCGGCTCCGGCATCGGGGTCGGAATCCAGTCCCGCGGGACGACGGTGATTCATCAGAAGGATCTGCCGCCGTTGTCGAATGTCGAGTTGTTCAGTCAGTCGCCGCTGATCGACGAGGCCACCTTCAGGGCGATCGGCAAGAACGCGGCCCGGTACGCCAAGGGGGAGAACCCCGAGCCGGTCCCGGTCCGCAACGATCCGAGCACCCGACCGAAGTACCAGGCCATCGCGGCGCTCCTGCACAACAAGGAGACGACGTTGTGTGATCCGTCCAAGAAGCCGCAAGCGCTTCAGGTAACCATCGGCTAGGAGGGCAAGGTCATGGATCAAGAGGAACTGATTCGTCAGATCATGGCCGAGGTCATGAAGAATCTCGGCAGCGAGAACCAGGTTGCGTTCGAGAAAAAGCCGGTGCCGGCCGGAGCCACGGTGGGCGTAGCCGACTATCCGCTGGCCGAACGACGCCCTGAGCTGGTGCGCACCGACAGCGGCGCGCGACTGGCCGAGCTGACGTTCGAGCGGCTGAAGTCGGGGGAACTGAAGCCGTCGGATTTCAAGATCTCGGCTGACACGCTCGAGCTGCAAGCGCAGGTGGCCGACGATGTCGGACGCGGTTCGCTGGCTCGCAACCTGCGCCGCGCGGCGGAGTTGGTTGCGGTGCCGGACGATCGGCTGCTGGCCATCTACGACGCCCTTCGGCCATACCGGTCCACCAAGAAGGAGCTGCTGGATATCGCCGCCGAACTCGAAGGTACCTACGACGCGAAGGCCGCGGGGATATTCGTCCGCGAGGCCGCCGAGGTCTACCAGGCGCGTGGCCGGCTGCGAGTCGACTGAGCACGTGCTGACGGGCGTGGAGGCGGATACCCGCCGCCACGCCCGTCCTCCCAGGAACCAACCTGCCGCCGTGGCCGGGGAGGTTCCCCATTGATGACCGACCGCACCAGAGAGGAACCCGTGAAGCTGATCGCCGGGATCGACATCGGCAATGCGACCACTGAGGTCGCACTTGCCGAGGTTGACGGCGCGGACCTACGGTTCGTGGCCAGCGGCACCATCCCGACAACGGGCATCAAGGGCACTGATGCCAATCTGACCGGTATCTTTCACGCCCTGCAGGATGCGGTGAAGGCGGCCGGGCGCTCACTCTCGGACCTTGAACTCGTCCGGATCAACGAGGCGGCCCCGGTGATCGGCGACGTCGCGATGGAGACGATCACCGAAACCATCATCACCGAGTCGACCATGATCGGACACAATCCGGCGACGCCGGGAGGGCTGGGGATCGGTGTGGGCGTAACCGTTCCCATCGACGAACTGTCCGCGGCGCCGCCGGGCTCGTGCATCGTCGTGGCCGGCCGGACCCACCCCTACGACGACATCGCCCGCCGGCTCAACGAGGCTACCGCCGAGGTGGCCGGTGCGATCCTGCAGTCCGACGACGGCGTCCTGGTCCACAACCGGCTCAACCGCAAGATCCCGATCGTCGATGAGGTGCACCTGATCGAGAAGGTCCCGCTGGGCATGCTCGCGGCCATCGAGGTCGCCGAGGCCGGACGAATCGTCGAGACCCTGGCGAACCCGTTCGGCATCGCGACCCTGTTCGGGCTGGACGCCGAGGACACCAAGCAGGTCGTGCCGCTCGCCCGCTCGCTGGTGGGCAATCGATCCGCGGTAGTGATCAAGACTCCCCAGGGGGACGTCCAGGAGCGGCGCATCCCGGCCGGCAAGCTGACCGTGCACGGCGCTGCGAGCCGGCTGGAAGTGGATGTCGAACGAGGCGCCGAGGAGATCATGTCGGCGGTTGGTCGGGTGCGCCAGGTCAACGACGTCACCGGCGAACCCGGCACCAACGTGGGCGGCATGATGGAGAAGGTGCGCGTCACCATGGCGCAGCTGACCAACCTTCAGCCGCGGGACGTGAATGTCACCGATCTGCTAGCGGTCGATACCCAGGTACCCCGGCGGGTGGCCGGCGGAATCGCCAACGAATTCTCGATGGAGGCTGCGGTCGGCATCGCGGTCATGGTCAAGACCGACCGGCTGCAGATGCAGCGGATCGCGGCCGGACTCGAAGCCAAGCTGGCTGTCGCGATCGAGGTGGGCGGGGTCGAGGCCGACATGGCCATCCGCGGTGCGCTGACCACGCCGGGCACCGCCGCGCCGATCGCGATCCTCGATATGGGAGCCGGTTCCACCGACGCTTCCGTGATGCGGGCCGACGGAACCGGTGAGTCGATCCACCTGGCCGGGGCCGGCAACATGGTGACGCTGATGATTCAGTCGGAGTTGGGCCTGGAGAACTTCGAACTCGCCGAGGATCTCAAACGCCACCCGCTGGCCAAGGTCGAGACGGTGTTCAACATCCGGCACGAAGACGGCACGGTGCAGTTCTTCGAGGAGCCGCTTCCGCCTGAGGTCTACGCGCGGGTGGTCATCCTCAAACCTGAGGGAATGGTGCCGCTCGATCTTGATCTGCCGGTGGAGACCATTCGTCAGGTGCGGATCCGGGCGAAGGAACGCGTCTTCGTCACCAACGCCATTCGTGCGCTCCGCCGGGTGAGCCCGACCGACAACGTACGCGACATCGACTTCGTCGTCTTGGTCGGTGGCTCGGCGCTCGATTTCGAGATCCCGCAATTGGTCACCGCGGCACTGGCCGAGTACCGAGTCGTCGCCGGGCGCGCCAACGTGCGGGGCACCGAAGGTCCGCGTAACGCGGTCGCGACCGGGCTTGCTCTCAGTTGGCAGGAGCAGTCATGACCAAGCCGACGCCTCCGGCCATCGCACTGCACGTTCACCTGGACGTGCCCGAGACCGCGCTGACCAGTCTGCTGCTCGGCATGGAAGAGGAAGGAGTGCCCGCGGAGGTGACCCGCCGCGACGAACTCAACCCGCTCGCGCTCGCCCACGCTGCTTCCCTCGAGTCCAGGCTGGGAATCGGGGTCGGTGTCGCGCTCGACTACGCCGTGGTCACCACCGAGAAGCTCCCTGAAGGGCGGCCGTACATCGCGGAATGGCTGGGGGTCAGTGACCGCATCGTCGGATCCAACGCCGCTCGAATCGTCAAGCGCATCCCGCTGCGCGCCACCACCAGAGAAGGGAATCAACATGCAAGCCTTGGGGCTGATTGAGGTTGTGGGGCTGACCGCTGGCCTTGAGGCGGCCGACGTCGCGTGCAAGACCGCAGATGTGGAGTTGGTCGGCTACGAGCTGGCCAGGGGCAGCGGCTACGTCACCATCAAAGTGCTCGGCCAGGTCGGAGCGGTCAACGCCGCTGTCGCAGCCGCTGTCTCCGCGGCGGGACGACTCAACCAGGTGGTGAGTTCACTGGTCATCCCGCGGCCGGCCTCGGGAGTGGGGTCTCTGGTCCGGAATGCCGCGACGATCGGGTTCGACCCGGTCCCGGTGGTCGATACCCCAGAGGAAGCGGCGCCGCCGCCGGAGCCGGCAGCTCCGTCGGAGACAGCCACTCCGGCGGAGACTGCCCCTCCGCCCGACACCGAAGTTGAGGATGCCGCCGACACGCCGGATGTGGAGACGCCCCGCAGGGGCGCCGCACGAAGCGCTGCACCGAAGGCTGGCGCGCGACCGGCACCCACCCAGAAAGGAGACCAAGCATGAGCCAGGCGCTCGGCATTATCGAGACCAGGGGCTTCGTCGGCGCCGTTGAGGCTGCCGACGCCATGGCCAAGGCTGCGAATGTCAGCCTGATAGGGTCGGTCCGGATCGGCTCCGCGCTCGTCACGGTGCTGGTCCGCGGCGATGTCGGAGCGGTCAGGGCGGCCGTGGACGCGGGTGCCGCGGCGGCGGAACGGGTCGGTACCGTCGTGGCTCGCCACGTCATCCCGCGGCCGCACCGCGATGTCGAGAAGCTCCTGCCGAGGTGATGACCATGCCCGGGACTCTTCTGATCGATGAGATCGTCGAGCGAGTTCTGCAGAGAATCGCCGAGGCGGACCCCGCCCAGACCATCGTCGGGATCTCCAACCGGCACGTCCACCTCGACGATGCCGACTTCCACACCCTCTTTGGCTACGCCAAGCCGACGGTGAAGAAGTACGTGCGCCAGCGCGGCGAGTTCGCCGCAGAGGAGACAGTCACCCTGCACGGACCCCGGGGCCACATGGACCGGGTTCGGGTGATGGGCCCGAACCGTCCGGCCACCCAGGTGGAACTCAGCCGTACCGACTGCTTCGCGCTCGGCGTGGCAGCACCGATGGCGCAGTCGGGGAATCTGGCCGAGGCCGGGCCGATCGAGATCGAGGGCCCGGTCGGCCGGGTGGTGAAGGCCCATGCGGCGATCGTCGCGGGCCGTCACATCCACATGGGCCCGGACGATGCCGCCAGGCTGGGCGTCAAGGACCAGGACCGGGTCAGCGTTGTCTTCGGTGGCGAGCGCGGCGGTCGGCTCGACCAGTTCCTGGTGCGAGTGAAGGAGAGCTTCCTGCTGGAGTTGCACCTCGACACCGACGAGGGAAATGCGATCGGCGCCCGGACGGGGGACTACGTGACGATCTGCGACGTGCCCCGGCGGACCTCACCGTAGGCGTGACAGTGGACGAGCGGGAACTGCGCGGGCTGATCCGCCAGATTGTGTCGGACATGCTGCAGCCGCGGCGCGGTCAGAACGCACTGGTGCTGTTCAGCGGTGCCTCACTCGGCTTCGAAGCGGCGTTGGGCTCCCTGGCGCGACTCGCTCCGGAGATGGGTCTCGACTGGATCCAGACCCCCGCCGCCGAGCACATCCTGGATCAGGACGCGATCGCCGCCTCGGGGATGACCCCGGCCAACCAGTCACTGGTGCAGGCACACGACGTGCTGATTGTGCCCACCGCGACAGTCAACCTGCTGGCAAAGGTCGCCCACGGTGTCTGTGACTGTCTGGCATCGAATGTGATGGCGGAGTTCATCATGAGCAACAAGCCGGTCGTGGTGGCCGTGAACGCCGCGTGCCCGGACAGCGCCGACAAGCGAGGCTGGTTCCCCGATATTCCCCCGGGCTACCGGGATCTGTTGCGGGGGAACCTGGAGCGGGTGCGGTCGTTCGGGGTCCGGCTGACCTCGGCCGAACAGCTGGATCGGGCAGTGCGGCGGCAGCTGACGAAGACAGCCGCGCTGCCCGGCGGCGATGCCACTCAGGAGAGTCCTGTGATCAGGTGCACCGAGCCGGTGGTACACGAAGCCCTGCTCCGCGCGGTCCCCCCGGGCACCGTGCTGCAGCTCGAACCGGCCGCGCTGATCACGCCGCTGGCTCGGGAGACCGCAGCCGCGCGCAGTATCGCCTTTGAGAGAGTGAGCTGACGATGTATCTGGCCAAGGTGATCGGCAATGTTGTCTCCACCAGCAAGGACGAACGGCTGGTGGGCTTCAAACTCCTGCTGGTGAGGCGGCTGAACGAGCTCCACGAGCTTGTCGGGGTGCCCGAGGTCTGCGTAGACACCGTCGGTGCCGGCAATGGCGAGACGGTCATCGTCACGAAGGGATCCTCTGCGCGGTTCGCCGCGGACCGCCAGAGCAGCCCGATCGACTCCACGATCGTCGGGATCGTGGACACCGTAGAGATAGAGGCCTAGCCATGCCCGCGGTCTATACCCGCACCGGTGACAAGGGTGACACCGGTCTGTTCGGCGGCTCACGAGTGGCCAAGCAGAGCCTCCGCGTGGAGGCCTACGGCACCGTGGACGAGGCGAATGCCGCCCTCGGCGAAGCGAGGGCGGCCTTCGAGCCTAGTCGCTGGCGCAACCATCTGCATGCCATCCAGCTACGCCTGTTCGTGGTGGCCGCCGAACTGGCCTCCGACGCCCAAGGCGCGGCCCAGTTGGGCAACACGGTCTCCGCCGCCGACATCGCCGGCCTGGAGCGGCTGATCGATGAGTGTCTGGAGATCACCGGCCCGCAGCGGGCTTTCGTGGTGCCGGGGCGCGACCCGCTGTCCGCCCGGCTTCACCTGGCGCGCACCATCGTGCGTCGAGCCGAGCGCCGCACTCTCACGTTGGCAGAACGTGAGCCGGTACGACCCGAGCTGGTGACCTACCTCAACCGGCTCTCGGACGCGGTCTACGCCTTGGCCCGGCTGGCTGAGACCTGGCACGATCGCGCCCGGGTTGAGCGGGCAGTCCGCGATGCCGTAGCCAAGCTGCTGCCCGGCGAGGCAGCGCCGGCGGGTGACCCGGCGCCGTCGACAACCGAGTTCACGCTCGACCTGGCCCAGCGGCTTGCCGCCGCCGCCGAGCAGGCGGCCCAGGCTCGTGGGGTACCGATGGTGATCGCCGTCGTCGACTCATCAGGGAACCTCGTCCTGCTCCACCGCATGCCCGGCTCGCTGTTGGCGAGCCTGGAACTCGCACCGAACAAGGCATGGACCGCGATTGCTTTCAAACAGAGCAGTGCGGCCGTCGGTGCGCTCGCCGCGCAGGGCGGGCCGTTGCCGGGCCTTGCCAGTGGCAACTCGGGCCGCGTCGTCCTCTTCGGCGGCGGTGCGCCCCTGGTTACCCAGGGCGCCATCGTAGGCGCCCTGGGTATCTCCGGCGGCACCGTCGAAGAGGACATCGCCGTGATGAACGAAGCAATCAACAGCGTGATGGGAGTAAAGGAATGACGATCGACACTGCTCAACTCGTTGCGGTCATCCGAGAGGTGCTGGCCGAACATGACGGCGGGCCACCCCGCGCTGCTGCGCCGTCCACGCCGCGGCCCGGCGTCCAGGGCGACGGTGTATTCGCCGACATGGACGGCGCCGTCAACGCAGCGGCGGCGGCTGCCCAGGAGTATCGCCGGTGCACGATGGCCGACCGGAGGCGCTTCGTCTCCGCCATTCGCGAGGTCATGCTCAAGCCGGAGAACCTCGACAACATGTCGGTCCAGGCCGTGATCGAGACCGGGATGGGCAATGCGGAACACAAGTACCTGAAGAACAAGGCCGCCGCAGAAGGAACCCCCGGGGTCGAGGATCTGGAGACGACGGCGTGGTCAGGCGACGAGGGCCTCACCACCGTGGAGTACTCCGCCTACGGAGTGATCGGCGCGATCACCCCGACCACCAACCCGACGGAGACGGTCACCTGCAACTCCATCGGCATGCTCGCGGCAGGCAACGCGGTGGTGTTCAGCCCCCATCCTCGGGCCAAGAACCTGACTCTGTGGCAGGTCCGGCAACTGAATCAGGCGCTGCGCGCCGCCGGTGCGCCGGAGAACCTGATCGTCACCGTCTCCGAACCGTCGATCGAGAACACGAACAAGATGATCGCCCACCCGGGCGTGAAGATGCTGGTGGCGACCGGTGGACCCGGGATCGTGAAGACAGTGCTCAGTTCCGGCAAGAAGGCGATCGGCGCAGGCGCCGGCAATCCGCCGGTCGTGGTCGACGCCACCGCCGACATCGGGTACGCGGCCAAATGCATCGTCGATGGTGCGAGCTTCGACAACAACGTGCCATGCACGGCTGAGAAGGAGATCGTGGCCGTCGATGCGGTGGCCGACCTGCTCAAGTTCGAGATGGTCAAGCAAGGAGCCTACGAAGCCTCTGCCGAGGAGGTGCGCCGCATCGAGGCGCTCGTGCTGAACCAGAAGCGAACCGGTCCGGACACCGGCTGGGTGGGAAAGCCCGCCGCCGAGATTCTCCGCGCCATCGGCGTCGAGCCGCCGGCAGGCGTGCGGCTGATCGTGTGCGAGGTGGACGCCAGTCACCCGTTCGTGGTCCACGAACTGATGATGCCGGTGATTGGGCTGGTCCGGGTGCCTGATGTGGACGCGGCCATCGCGCTCGCTGTCGAGCTGGAGCACGGCTACCGGCACACCGCGATCATGCACTCGAGGGACGTCAAGGCCCTCACCCGGATGGGACGAGAGATACAGACCACAATCTTCGTGAAGAACGGACCCTCGTTCAACGGCCTCGGCATCGGCGGCGAGGGCTTCCCAACCTTCACCATCGCCGGCCCGACCGGCGAGGGCCTGACCCGGACCCGCAACTTCGCAAGGGTGCGCCGGTGCGTCCTGATCGGAGATCTCAACGTGCGCTGATGCGCCCCCGGGCGCGGGATCGCCTCGGATGCCGGATGCCGGCTCTCTCTGCGGTGCGATCGGTCAGCAGGGGCGTACCGATCGGGAAGGGGCGCGCCGCCAGAGTGCCCGGCATCCGGTAACGGGTGGCCGAACGAAGGGTCAGGTGAAGAGCTGAGGAGTGTCTGCGAGCATGGAGTCTTCAAACCCTATGGCCATCGAACCCGAAGGGGCCATTCGTCGCTTCGCGGAGTTGACCCGCACCGGTGCGGTTGACGAGCCGTACGGCGAACCCCGGCTGGGCATCGACCTCGGCACCGCGAACATCGTGGCGTCCGTCGTTGACCAACTCGACCGCCCGGTGACCGGAGCCTCGCTCCACTCCACCGTGGTCCGCGACGGCGTCGTGGTGGACTGGGTGGGTGCGACCACCGCCGTCAGAAGCCTCGCCGCAGAGGTCGGGCATCGACTTGGCGTTCGGTTCACGGCGGCATCGCTCTCGATCCCGCCGGGTATCAGTCAGGGTGACATCCAGGTCTTCCGCAATGTCGCTGAGGCTGCCGACCTTGATGTCGAGGGCGTCGTGGACGAGCCGGTGGCGGCTGCCCGGGCGCTCGGGATCACCGACGGCTGTGTGATCGACATCGGCCACGGCACCACCGGGGTATCCATCCTGGCCGGAGGTGAGGTGGTCTGTTCGGTGGACGAGGCCACCGGTGGCCACCATATGACCCTCGTCGTCGCCGGCCGCCGCAAGATCGATTACGACGCGGCCGAGGCGGTGAAGAGGGATGCTGCGGAGTATGACAGTGTCCTCGGCCTGATCCGGCCGACCCTCGAGAAGATGGCGTCGATCGCGGCGTCCGTGCTGGACGGACAGGACGTGCCGATGATCTACCTGGTCGGCGGGTCGAGTTCCTTCCCCCATGCTGCCGACGTGTTCGCGACCTGGCTGGACCGGCCGGTGATCCGGCCGACTGACCCGCTCTTCGTCACCCCGCTAGGCGTCCCCATGCGCGGACCCGCCGGTTCAGGTCAGCGAGTCGGCTAGAGGATACTGCATCGCCCCGGGTCTGATGGAGGCTCTCATCACACGGAAGGATGGGAGTCATGGCAGCACCGAGGAAGTATTCGGAGGAATTGAAGGAGCGCGCCACTCGGATGGGTGGAGGCGCGGAGGGATCCAGCCAGCCGGGCCGGGGCGATCAGCCGGATCGGCAAGCAGTTGGGGATTCATCCGGAGGCGTTGCGGAACTGGGTCCGCCAGGCTGAGGTCGATACCGGCGTGCGGGAGGGTGTCAGCAGCGATGACAAGGCGAAGATCGTCGCCTTGGAGCGTGAGGTGCGTGAGCTGCGGCGGGCGAACACGATCCTGCGGCAAGCGGCTTGATATGTAGGTGATCTCGACTCCGGGTGGATGGCGGTTCGTGACGGGGTCGACGATGTGGTCGTCGTTCTCGTGGCTGGAGCTGTTGATGGAGTTGTTCGTGCCTGTCCTTGCCCGCTCGCG
>NZ_JCAKNE010000047.1:0-17904 GCF_059515965.1 Propioniciclava sp. LT432
CCGTGATGCCTCATGTCAATACCTCCGGATGGATTAGGTCGTTGCCTCACCTGTGACCTCCGGTTCGGCAGGAGTCGTTGCCTCACGTGTCTCCTCCGGTTCAGCCGGTCGCGGCACGGCGTTGCCGGGCGGTACGGCCCTTGGCCTGGGCGAGGGCTTCGAGGCGTCCGGTGTGGTGGAGGATCTCGCGTTGCAGGGCACCGAGGCGAAGCTTCTTGAACCGGGCGTTCATCGTGATCACGGGCCGTTTCCGGGTCGCGGGGTGGGCGAGGGCACGCTGGTGCGGGGTGGCGGCCTGGTGGTACTTCTTGACGACCTTGGCGCCGTCGCGGTGCTTGGAGGCCAGCTTCAGGCTGGGCAGGAAGTAGTTCGCGAACGCGTCATCCAACGCCCAGATCCGGTTCAGCAGCTCGAGCTCGGCGTCGGTGTCGTACCGGTAGTAGCCGACCAACTCCCGCACCCGGGCCCAGTTCTTCTGCTCCACGTAACAGCCGTCGTTCTTCTTCCCCGCCCGCCCGCGCGTGAACGTGATCTTGCGGGTCTCGCAGTAGTGCAGGAAGTGGTGGTTGATGAACTCCGACCCGTTGTCGGAATCGATCCCCACGATCGGGAACGGGAACATCCCGGCGGCGTGGTCGATGGCCTCGATCACCCACCGACGGGCCCGGTTCGGCACCGACCGGTTCACCGTCCACCCCGTCGCCACATCGGTCATCGTCAACGTGTAGCAGTACTCACCCGAGGCCACCCCACCGTCGTGGGCGACCAGGTCGATCTCGACGAACCCCGGCGTCGCATCGTCCCAGTCAGCGAACGTGCGGATCGGGATCTGGTGTTTCAACAACGACCCCGGCTTGGTGTGCGTCCGGCCGCGTAGCGTCATCCGCTTCCGCTCCCCGGCGAGCATCCGGTCGATCGTGGCCGCCGAGATACCGGCCAACAACTCGGCCTGGGTGTCGTCCAAGACGATCTCCCCCTCCACCCGCAGCAGGGGCACCAGCACGGGCATGAACGGCGCCAGGATCTTCCCCGCCGGCGCCCGCAACAGGGTCCAACAGCGCACCAGGGCGGGCAGCAGGTCATCGCCGTAGACCCGCGACCGCGGCTTGCGAGGCCGGACCGGTTTGACGACCAGCACCTCCCGTAACGCCGCCCGCGCATAGTCACGATGCCAGCCCGTCAACTCGACCAACTCGTCCAGGATCCGCGACTTCCCGGCCCGGTCCGCCCCCTTGTAGGCCAACGCCTTCTTCACCGTGACAGCCCTGCGCTCGCTCAAGGTCAGCTCCATCCCCGGATCGTTCAGGCGGAGACCCTTACGCGAGGCAACGACACCCCCGAACCGGAGAAACTCACCTGAGGCAACGACCCCCTCGAAGCGGAGGTCTTAGGTGAGTCAACTCGTCCCCTTGCCAAGACAGCTCGCGGTGCCCGATCATTCGTCAGCGCCGCACGGGCCGAGCGGCGCTGCCCGCGTACCGGCCCACGAGGGGGTGGCCCGGTGGACCTGGATGCCAGCGTGGTGTCGCGTGCGGACCTGTTCCGGGCTCCGCGGCACAAGGAGTGGTGGTACGTCGGCTGGGTCGACCCGTCCCGGTCGATCTACATGAGCTGCCACATCGTCCGGCTGCCGCCCGTCGACAACGTGGTGTTCACGGTGTTCGACCCTGCCGCCGCGGAGCCCGTCGTCCGGGCGCGGAAGCTCTGGGTCAGCGCACCCACGACGCAGGACCGGACCGATCTGCGGCACGGCGGGTCCGGAGCCCGCCGGGTGTCCTACGAGGGCTCGTTCGAGAGCGGGTGGCGGCTGCGCCTGGCCGACCGCGGGGTCGAGGTCGACGTGGCCATCCAGCCCACCGCGCCCGCCTTCGTCAAGCAGGAGGACCAGTTCGAGCACCACTACTCGATGCTGAGCACCATGCACGCCTCCGTGAACGGGACGGTGACGGTCGGCGGCCGCACCCAGGTCGTCCAGGACGGGCTGGGTTACGCCGACCACTGCTTCGGCGATGTCCCGCGCCGTACGGGGTGGCACTGGCTGGCCGTGCAGAACGAGGAACAGGGCTTCGTGTGCCTGCTGAACTACGGTCCCCACGGGCAGCGGTACAGCCAGTTCCTCCACACGAGGGCCGACGGGACGAAGGAGTGGATCCGACTGTCGCAGGAGGGTTCGTTCGAGCACGCGCCGCGACGACGCGGGCGGGCGTGGCGGCTCACGGCCTGGGACGTGGACCTGCGCATCGACGTGCTCCAGACCTCGAGGGTGCGGGAGCAACTGCCGCCCCTGCTTCCCTTCTGGGTCAACCTCACCCACGACGAGTCGTTCGTCCGGGCGTCCGGCCGGGTGCGGACCGAGCGCGGCTGGACCACCATCGAGGATGCGTACGGGGTGCTCGAGGAGCACCACGGGGTGTGGTGATGACACCTCGGACGGACGCCGTGGTCGTCGGAGCGGGCCCGAACGGGCTCGTTGCCGCCATCGCCCTGGCGGATGCGGGATGGGACGTGGTCGTCGTCGAGGCGCGACCGGAGCCGGGTGGCGCTGTCCGCAGCGCCGAGGTCGTCTGGCCGGGTTTCACGACCGACCTGTTCAGTGCCTTCTACCCCCTGGCAGCCGCGAGCCCGGTGATCCGCGGGCTGGGGTTGGACGCCCACGGCCTGCAGTGGGCGCACGCGCCGGCCGTGCTGGCCCACGCGCTCGATGACGGGCGTGCTGCCGTCCTCCACCGCGACCCGGAACACACCGCCGCCGGGCTCGACCGCTTCGCTCCCGGCGACGGGGACGCCTGGTTGGACCTGGTGCGGCAGTGGGGCACCATCCGCGACGACGTCTTGGACGCGCTGTTCCTCCCCCTGCCGCCCGTGCGGCCGGCGACCCGGCTCGCGCTGCGGCTCCGCACGTCCGGATTGCTCCGCCTGGCCCGCCTCGGCGTCACGCCGGTCCGCCGCCTGGGCGAGGAGTTGTTCGCCGGTGAGGGCGGCCGCCTCCTGCTCAGCGGGAACGCCCTGCACAGCGACCTGACCCCGGACGCCGCGGGCTCGGGCCTGTTCGGTTGGTTGCTGGCGATGCTCGGCCAGGATGTCGGCTTCCCGGTGCCGAGGACCGGTGCCGGGGCGTTGGCGTCCGCCTTGGCGTCGCGGGCACGAGCGGCCGGCGCGGAGGTGCGGTGCGGTGTCCCGGTCACGGCCGTCGAGGTCACGCACGGCCGAGCCAGCGGCGTCCGGCTTGCCGACGGCACGCTCGTGACGGCCTCGCGGGCGGTCCTGGCCGACGTCCCGGCGCCGACGCTCTACCGGGACCTGCTGCCGGACGGTGCCGTGCACCCGCGATTGCTGGCCGACCTGGCCCGCTTCCAGTGGGACAGCCCCACACTCAAGGTGAACTGGGCACTCGGTGAGCCGGTGCCCTGGATCGCCGACGGGGCGCGGGGCGCGGGCACCGTCCACCTGGGCGTCGACAACGACGGGCTCGTCGACTTCGCCGCCGATCTCTCGGTCGGACGCCGGCCCCGCCGGCCCTTCATCCTGTTCGGCCAGATGACCACCGCCGACCCGACGAGGTCCCCCGCGGGGACGGAGTCCGCCTGGGCCTACACGCACGTGCCGTTCCGCGTGGCGCACGACCGCGACGAGATGGGCGACCACGTGAGCCGCATGGAGGACGCCGTGGAGCGGGTCGCGCCCGGCTTCACCGATGCCGTCCTCGGCCGGCACGTCCAGGCGCCGTGGGATCTCGAGGCCGAGAACCCCAGCCTCGTCGACGGAGCCGTCAACGCCGGGACGGCCGGGCTCCACCAGCAGCTGGTCTTCCGCCCCACCTCAGGCCTGGGTCGGCCGGAGACTCCCATCCCCGGCCTGTACCTCGCGGGAGCGTCGGCGCACCCCGGCGGGGGCGTCCATGGGGCGTGCGGCTGGAACGCGGCCCGGGTGGCCCTGCGCGCCCACGGCCCCCTCGGCGCCGTCCGCCGGGCCCTCGCCCGTACGGCGTGGGAGCGGGTCCTGGGCCCTGAGGACTGATCACCCCCGAGCGGTCACGGGGTCTTCGCGTCCTGGCTGCGGTGCTGGCTCTGCGCGCCGGATGGCCTCGCGCGCGATGGCTTCGGGTTCGCCGGCCTTGAGGTCCAGGTCGGCGAAGTCACCTCTGAGTGCCTTGAGCGCGGTCCGCTCGACGTCGATCTCCCGCCTGGTGCGGACGCCGAGGCGACGGATCACCCAGATCGGCGGGCACCAGCCCTGGATCGCGTGCTGCAGGAGAAAGGCCGGCACCGCGACCGAGAGCCCGAGCCACTTGCGCGAGTGCACCCGCGAGAGTGCCAGGCTCACGAGCATCAGGGTCGAAGCATTCGCCTCCAGCACCCGCTCCACGTCCCATGCGCGATCGAGCCGGTCGATGTGGTCGGTGATCGTCGTTCCCGAGGCGCCCACCAGAGCCGTCACGCGCTGGATCCGCTCCTCGTCCAGACGTCGATTGATGTCGGCGTCCGTGTTCCGCCTCACGCGGTCTGTGCTCGTCATCCCAACCTCCTCATCGGTGCACTTCTCGTACCCGCGAATCGGCCGATCATGCTGACCGCACCACACCAGAAGCTGCCCAGCGATCCGTGGGCACGCTAACGTCGGCGCGTGATGAGCCTGTCAGACCCGGTCCTGCCCCGCCGGCGGTTGTACGTCGGCGAGTGGGTGGTGGACGTCCGGACGCTCGGGCCCGATCAGGGGACCCCGCTCGTGATGGTGCACGGCATCGGCGTGTCGGGCGACTACTTCCTCCCCTTCGCCCGCGTGCTGGCGCGCGACCGCCCGGTGGTCCTGCTGGACCTGCCCGGCTACGGATCGACGCCGACGCCCCCGAAACCGCTGACCATCCCGGAGTTGGTGCTCGCCGCGTCGCAGGCCCTCGCTGACCTCGGAGTCAGCGATCCGATCCTGGTCGGCCAGTCCATGGGCTGCCAGACCGTGGTCGCCATGGTCGCATCCGGACCCGAGCAGGTTGCGGGCTACATCCTGATCGGGCCCACCGTCGATCCCGCCGCCCACGGCCCCGTCCGCATGGGGCTCCGCCTCCTGAGGGACATGACGCGCGAGACGACCACCAACAACGTGGTGGTACTCCGTGACTACGCCCGCATGGGACCCGTCCGCTACCTGCGCACCACCCGCCACATGCTGGCCGACCGCATCGAGCACACCATCGCCCGATGCACGGTTCCGGGCCTCGTCGTTCGGGGCGCCCGAGACCCCATCGCTCCGCGCGCGTGGGTCCAGCAGCTCGCGCGGCTCGCTCCGGACGCCGCGAGCGCCGAGGTTCCCGGCGCGGCGCACAACGTCCAACACACGCACTCTGAGGAGCTCGCGCAGACATGTGGCCCCTTCCTCGCCCGAGTCGCGACGACCTGAACGCCTGGGCGCGCGACTACGTGTACGCCGTGCGCCGGCTCGCAGACGGACGCCTCCGTCGGTCGCTGGCCGCGGACTACCGCCGTACGGCGTCCGACGGCCCGGCAGTCGTACTGGTCCCCGGCATCTACGAGCGGTGGACGTTCATGCGTCCGGTCGCCGACATGCTCCGCGAGCGTGGCTACGACGTGCACGCCGTCGAGACGTTGCAGGACAACCGCGGGACGATCGAGGACATGGCCCGCCGGGTCGACGCGCACCTCGTCGCCGAGGGGGTGCGGCGTTGCGTGCTCGTCGCGCACAGCAAGGGGGGGCTCATCGGCAAGTACCTGCTGGCGCACCACAACGACGCGACGGTGATCCGCGGCCTGGTCGCGATCAACACGCCGTTCAACGGGTCGGTGCTCGCGAAGCTGCTGCCGCTGCCCGCCCTGCGCGTGTTCCTGCCCCACTCGCCGGAACTGGTGGAACTCACCGCGGCCGAGGAGGTCAACGCCTCCATCGTGTCCATCTTCGGGCGCTTCGACCCGCACATCCCGGGCGGTAGCCACCTGGACGGGGCCTGGAACGTCCAGCTCGAGACCCGGGGGCACTTCCTGCCGCTGGGCGATCCCCTGGTGCACGCCGCGATCCTGGAGGGGATCGAGAGTTTCGGACGGGACGCGCCCGCGGCGTCCGGCTAGCTGGCGACCTCCCGCCTGCCCGTGACCTCGGCGCTTGCCCGCGGTGGGACGCTGGTGGCATGACCGAGCAGCAGCGCTACGACGTCCTCCAGCGGTTCCCGGGCTTCGAGTTGCGCCGCTACCCGACCCACCTCGTGGCGGAGGTCGAGGTCTCCGCGTCGTTCACCAACGCCGGCAACCGTGCCTTTGGGGTGCTGGCGAGCTACATCTCTGGCAGGAACAGCACGCGCGGAAAGGTGAGCATGACCGCGCCCGTGGTGCGGGAGGAGGCGACGGCCCGGATCGCGATGACCGCCCCCGTCGTCCAGCAACGCGGGGCGCAGGACGATCGACACGTGATCGGCTTTGTCATGCCCGCCGCCTTCACCCGCGACACCCTCCCCAAGCCGACCGACCCCCGCATCACGGTGCGTGAGGTGCCCAGCCACCTGGCCGCGGCCGGGACCTTCACCGGGCGATGGACCGAACGGATCTACCAGACCGAGCTGGCCGATCTCCGCAGCGCCGTGGAGCAGGCGGGCCTCCAGGTCACCGGTCCCCCGCGGTTCGCCCGCTTCGACCCCCCGTGGACGCCGTGGTTCCTGCGTCGCAACGAGGTCGTCCTGCCGGTGGCCGGCGACACCGTGGAATCGGGAGCCTGAGCGGCTCAGCCGGGATCCGGGTCGAGCAGTTGGCGGATCGTCTGCACCCCGTCCGTGCTCACCGAGTACCAGGTCTGGCGGCCCAGCCGCTCGCGCTGCAGGAATCCCGCCTCGAACAGGGCACCCAGGTGGTGGGTGATCGTGGGTTGGGTGAGATCGAGCTGCTCGGCCAGCAATGCGGTGGTGGCTCGGCCGCCGTCGGCGCTCCGGATGAGGCTCAGGAGCCGGAGGCGCGCGGGATCCGCCAGCACCTTCAGGGCACGCGCCAGGACCACCGCGTCGTCGGCGTCCAGCTCAGCCTGCAGGACCGGCGAGCAGCACAAGGCGGCCACGTCGAGCCCGAGGGAGGTCGCTTGCGTACTCATAGATGCATGTCTATCATATCGAGCGTTGTCGATCAATCGATGCCCATCTATGAATGGAGTGCCCCCCGTGCAGGACCTCCTCACCCTTGCCGGCACGGTCGCCGGAGACGTCTGGGCCACGCTGGCCCACAATTGGCCCTTCCTGTTGCTCAGCACCCTCGTGGCCTCCTGGGTCCAGGTCTACGCGGACCAGGATCTGCTTGGCCTGTGGTTGCGCAAGCGCACCTGGGTCGCCATTCTGGCTGCCGTCGCCCTCGGCGCTCCGACCCCCTTCTGTTCTTGCGGTACCACCGCGGTCGTGCTGGGGGCCCTCGCCTCGTCCGTGCCGTGGGCGCCTGTCGTGGCGTTCATGGTGGCGTCGCCCCTGACCAGTCCCGCGGAGTTCGTCCTGTCGCTGGGGCTGTTCGGGCCCGCCTTCGCCGTGACCTACTTCGTCGCCGCGATCGCGGTCGGACTCCTTGGCGGAGCCGCGGCCTGGTGGCTCGAGTCCCGCGGCCTCCTCACCGGCCAGGCGCGCGTGGCCGCCACCCCCACCACACCGCAGGACGCCGGGGCCGGCACACGCAGCACCTCGGGCGCCCCCGCCGGACGCACCCTGCTCGTCGTCGAGCGACGGACGACCACCGTCGCACCCGCCAGGACGAGGCGATTCGCCGCGGCGCTGTGGGCCAACACGCGCCGGCTCAGCGTCTACTTCGTGGCGTTTGCGACGCTCGGCTACCTGATCATCCGCCTCGTCCCCACGGGCGTGATGACCGACTGGCTCGGACAGGGGAACCCGGTCTGGTCGGTCCCCCTCGCCGCCCTCCTCGGCGTGCCGGTCTACCTCAACACGGACGCCTCCCTCCCCTTGGTCGCCGGGCTCGTCGACGGCGGCATGAGTCCGGGGGCCGCCCTGGCCTTCCTGATCACCGGCTCGGGGACCAGCGTCGGCAGCATCACGGGCATGCTCGTCATCGCGCGGGGGCGGATCGTCGCCCTGGTCGTCGCGACCCTGTTCCTCACCGCCCTCGCGACCGGGTGGGTCGCCGCTCTCTGGCTGTGAGCCGCCCGCGTCAGGAGCCACCAACGGGGTAGGAGGGGGGCGTGAACGGAGATCAGCTCGACCAGGCCTGCCCGCCGACGTCCCCCGCGGCGTCCGTTGGCCGTTGGAGTGCGCCGTGAGCATGCGCGGCATCCCTGACGTGCCGGCGGGACTGCGTTACATCGCCGGATTCCTCAGCGCGGACGAGCAGTCCGACCTGGAGCGCCGCCTGCTGGACCTGGACTACCGCGAGGTCCGGATGCACGGGCAGGTCGCCCGCCGCACTGTGCACCACTGGGGCGTCGGCTACGACTTCGAGAGCCGCACCCTCTCCCCCGGCGCTCCCCTGCCCCCGTGGCTGTTGCCCCTCCGGGACCGTGCCGCGGGCCTCCTCGACCTCGATCCCGAGGCACTCGTCGAGGCCCTCGCCACCCACTACCCACCGGGCGCCACGATCGGGTGGCACCGGGACGCCCCCGCGTTCGGCCTCGTGGTGGGCATCTCCTTCGGTTCGCCCTGCTTCCTGCGCTTCCAACTGGGCACGGGCAGGGAGCGCCGCGTCCACGAGCAGGTCGTCCAGCCCGGCTCCGCCTACGTCCTGTCCGGCCCGGCCCGGACGCGCTGGCAGCACAGCATCCCGCCGGTCCCGGAGCGGCGCTGGTCCATCACGTTCCGAACGATTCGGCGCGGCTGGGTTGGTGCTCCTGATCAGTCGGGTTGAGTCGGCGTCCACGTCCTCGGGCAGAGGCGCGAATCAACGCCTGGGGTAAATCGTCGGGGCCGGTCAGACGGGTCAGCAGGACGTCGCGGGCCAGCACGGAACCGACCCCGGGCTGCCCGGCCGCGGCATGATGGGTTGATGACGAATCTTGACCTGACGGAGGTGCGGGCGGAACTCGACGCGAAGGAAGCCGACCTGCGGCGTTCCATCGAGCGGCTGACGACGCCAACCGCCGACGGTGCAACGATCGGGTTCGGCAAGCGCATCGGGGAGGGCACGACTCAGGCCATCCAGCAGATGGCGGACGCCTCGTCCGCGCAGACGCTCCAGTCCACCCTCGACGCCGTGCTGCGCGCCCAGGCGAAGCTCGCCGACGGCACCTACGGAGAGTGCGATGTCTGCGGTGAGGCGATCGACGAGGACCGGCTCGAATTCCGCCCCTGGTCCACGCGCTGCATCGAACACGCGTGACCCCGGACTGCCACTTCTGCCGGCCGCGCGTCCGCCGCAAGCGGTGACAACGCTTATGCTCCCGCGCATGGACTTGGATCTGAGTGGGCGCGTGGTACTGGTGGTGGGCGGGTCAGGCCTGATCGGGCGCAGGGTCGTTGAACGGCTGAGCGACGAGGGTGCCACGGTCGTCCCCGCCTCACGACACGCCACGGACGGCCTCACCGTGGATGCCACCGACGGGCAGTCCGTCGCACGGGCACTCGCCGCGGTGGTGGAGCAACATGGCAGTCTGGACGCCGTCGTTGTCGCCGCGGCGCCCAGCGCCCAGACCCTGGATGCCTCGCGCCATGCTGATCCCGAGCAAGTCCTGTCGGCCATCGACGCGAAGGCCATGGCCTTCCTTCGCGTCGCGAACGCGGCATTGCCGATCATGACAGCGGCCGGTTACGGGCGCATCGTGGGCGTGAGTGGCCAGAATGCGTTCGTCACGGGGAACGTGACCGGGTCGGTGCGCAACGCTGCGTTGATCGTCGCGGCCAAGAACCTGGCTGATGCTGCCGCCGGCTCGGGCGTCACGGTGAACGTCGTGAATCCCGGGATGGTGTCCCTGTCGCCCTCAGCGGAGGTCGCGCCGGGCCGCGGCGGGGAGTCGAGCCCCGATCAGATCGCGGATCTCATCGCGTTTCTGGTGTCGCCTCGGACTGGAGCGATCTCGGGTGAGTCGATCGCCGTCGGCCACCGCGTGCATGGAGCCATCTCTCTGTGATCTCCCCTGCGCACCCTGTCCGCTGCTTGGGCCGAGACTGCGCCCAGGAAGCAGCTGATGTTCGTGCATGGCATGGTGTTGCGGCTTAGCCTTGGTATGGGGCGGATCCTGACCAAGCCCTGGTTGTCCTCACCGCCGACGCGCGCGGGCACCATCTTCGCGAAGGAGCAGACATGAAGGAGATCACGCTCCAGTGGCAGCGCCTGGTGGAGGGCGGCCAGACCTGTCCCCGCTGCAGCGACACCGGAGAAGCGGTCCAGCAGGCCGCGCAGACGTTGAGGTGCACCTTGGCGACGCTGGGCATTGGCCTGCGGCTCGAAGTGGGGGAACTCGCCGCCGATGAGTTCGCGCAGGCGCCGTTGGAATCCAACCGAATCCTCCTCCAGGGACGAGCTCTGGAGGACTGGATCGGCGCTGAGGCCGGCCAGAGCCCCTGTTGCGAGGTGTGCGGTCCGAACGACTGCCGAACCGTCACCGTGGAAGGCACCACTTACGAGGCGATCCCGGCAGAGCTGATCATCCGGGCCGGTCTGCTGGCCGCGAGCTCCCTGCTGTCGGAACCCGAGGCTCCGCAAGCGTGCTGCAGCCCGCGTGTTGAGATACCGGTCGTTCAGGCCACGGGTGGGGCGTGCTGCTGAAGGCGGCTCTGTATCTGGTGTCGGGACGCCAAGCGTGAACAGACTCCCCGCGTCATACGTCGGTGCCACTCATGGGGGCCGTTCTGATGGTCTGCACCGCCGAGGTCGCCACCGCCTGGCTGTTGTGGAAGCACCCACGCACCGGCGCGAAGGTCTCACCCGCGCTGCTTCCCGCCGAACTCCTCTTCTGGACCGGGTTCGCCCTTCCCTTTGGGCCTCCCCTCGGGGTGGCCCGAACCGTCAGCATCCTCGTGGCGCACAAGAAGGAACGCGCGACCACCACGCCTCGAACGTAGCCATCGGTCGACGATCTCGACACACCCACCAGCAGCATGATCGAAGTTTGTTGCGGTCGGCGCCCAGGCGCTCCACGCTGGGTTTTGGACCGTCGACGATTGCGCACTGGGCACGTCGATCGGTCAGGATGGTCCGGAGGCGCCGAGCACGATGGAGTGCAGCGGGGAGCGGTGGACTCAATGAGAGCTGGCATTGTTCGGGTCGCGACAGCAGCGCTGGCGCTACTGGTGGCCCTGGTGGGTCTGCACACGCTCGTCCGGATCGTCCGGCACTTCGTGAAGTTTCCGGTTCCGGAGGTTCTCGCTGATCTGATCGACAATCCGTTGCGACGTCGCATCCAACCACCCGACCTCCTGACGCAGCGGCACGGCGTCCGCGCCGGCATGACGGTTCTGGACGTCGGGCCGGGCAACGGCCGGTACACCCTCGCCGCGGCACGCGCGGTCGGGCCGTCCGGCCGAGTCCACGCGATCGACCTCGAACCCCGGATGATCGACCGCGTGCGTCAGCGGGCCGCCAAGGACGGCGTCACCAACGTCGAGGGCCGGGTGGCGGACGTGTACGCGTTGCCCTATCCCGACGACTTCTTCGACGTGGTGTACCTCATCACCGTGACCGGTGAGATCCCGCAACCGGTCCGCATGTCACCGAATGCCGGCCGGTCCTGAAACCGGCAGGCACTCTGGGGATCAGCGAACTCCTCAGCGACCCCGACTACCCGCTCCGCCGCACGGTCACCGCCTGGGCCAGAGCTGCCGGCTTTCGCCCGCCGGCCAGCCATGGCACCTTTCTCTCCTACACGCTGACCTTCAAGCCCCGATCCAACCGGCCCTGTCCGGGATTGCCAGCGAAAGTCTCGCCCGCGCGCGACTTCGGCCCCACTCAATGTCTTGGTGGGCGGCATGAGCGATTGATACCAACGTGGCACCATGCGGTCATGGCCATGACGTTGCGACTGGAGCCCGAGGACGAGAAGGCACTTGCGCTCCTCGCGGAGGCTGAGGGTGTGAGCAAGCAGGAGGCGACGGTGCGCGCGATCCGTGAGGCCGCTGCCCGCCACGTCCGCGAGGACAAGGTCCGCCGCTTGTCCGCGACCGCACGTGATCGTTACGCCGATCTGCTCGACCGTCTCGGCCAGTGACCGAATACCTCACCCTCGAGGACGCCTTGGCGCTCGTCGCCGACCCGGCGTGGGACCGATCCGGGACATCGGACTCCTCGACTCGGCCGACACGTGACGGTGTTCGGCCGCGACGCCTACCCCGATCTGGACGCCAAAGCCGCAGTTCTTCTGGAGTCGCTCGTGAGGAACAACGCGCTGGTGAATGGGAACAACCGTCTGGGGTGGCTTGCTGTGGTCGTGTTCTACGGCCTCAACGATGTCACCTTGGACGCACCCGACGACGACGCCTACGACCTGGTGATCGCGCTCGCGTCAGGGAGCATTGACCACACGGACGCCGCCGCCAAGCTTGCCAGCTGGCACTGACTCGTGGCAGTCAAGCACCTCGGTTTGAAACGCGCAGAGTGCGGCATGTACGCGTCTGATGGTCGAGTCCGGGCCGCCGTCGACGTAGTACCGCCCCACAGGTAGCACAAGTGCTACCATGGCGTACATGAAGAGTGTCGGACTCCGGGAACTACGCCAAGACGCCTCTGACCTTGTCCGACGCGTCCAGGCCGGCGAAGAGATCACCATCACCGTCTCCGGCCGACCCAGCGCACGCCTTGTCCAAGCCCATGCCACTCAGTGGCTTTCCTGGGCCGAGGTCGCGGAGTTGTTCCGAGGTCCCGAAGACCCCAACTGGGAACAGGACCGACAACTCGTCGATGATCAACTGCGTGACCCCTGGATCGACCAGTGACCAAGCAACCTGATCCCGTCGAGCGGGCCATCCTCGACACCAGTGTCATCATCGGCGGCGACCTCGCTCCTATACCCGGTGTGCTCGCCATCAGCGCGATCACTCTGGCCGAACTCCAGTTCGGGGTGCTGGTCGCCAAGACCGCGCCGGTCCGGGCCGAACGCTTGCGCCGTCTCAGCATCGTTCAGCAACACTTCGACGCGCTGCCCGTCGACGGAGACGTCGCCATCAGCTACGGCCGATTGGCCGTCGCGGTCGTCGATGCCGGACGCCAACCGCGGCGACGCGTGATGGACTTGCTCATCGCCGCCACCGCCCACGCACACGACGCCCGTCTCTACACCCGCAACATCGACGACTTCGCCGGACTGGAAGACCTCGTCGACATCACCGCCGTCTAACTCTCAGCGCTTCGCGCGACAGCATCGCGCTGGCCGCATGACGAGCTTTCCCAACGAGTGCAGCAGGGGGCGGCACGCGCACCATCCGCGGCACGTGCGGATGTCCGTCAGGCGGTCTTCTCCTGGTTGAGTCGGTCCAGAATCCAGGAGCGGACCAGAGTGGACGCGGGCAGGTGCTTGGCGTCCGCGACCTGCTCAACTCGGGCCTGTTCCTCCTCACTCAGGCGGATCGAGTACACCTTGCTGCGGTTTGGTCGCGTCAGGCGCGCCCCCGCCGGATAGGCGGCCTCGCGCGTCTGCTCGGACTCCTCACGAAGGCGGGCAACCAGAGCCGGATCAATCGTCTTCGCCATCAGTGGTCCCCTTTCGATAGAACCTCAGGTCGGCACCGGTCGCCGGCCATGCGTTGATGCCGTGCAGGTCGCCATCGGGGTCTCGAAAGGCGATGACGACCAGCACACGGCCGGCGCCAGCCGAGAACCCGATGAAGCGCGAGGCTCCCATCCGTGACTTCGGGTCCGGCTCGAACGCCACTAGGTCGACGTCATCCATGACCTGCTGGGCCCATTCCGGCTCGATGCCCAGACCGCCTGGGTAACGGTCAGTACGCGCCCGCATGTAGCCTTCGGACTCCTCGTCCCAGTTGAGGACCTCACCCACAACCCAACCCTACCTACCTGTCGGACGATGTACTACAACGTTGCTGACGCGAGTGCTGCCCTGAGGGCGGCATGAGCGCTGCCGCAGGTTACGGTCAACGTGCTCGGGGAAGCCAACTCCTGGCGCCGGCCGGGTACAGAGGGACCTCGACGTTCGCGTCGTCAAAGGGCCGCCACACAACCGGGACAACAGCCCCGTCCGATTCGATGAGAGAGCCGCCACCGGGAGCCGGCTCGGGGTCAAGCCGGCCCGTGTACAGAAACACAATCTCGTGCCCGAGCCGACCGTTCATCTGGAAGATATTCTCGACCACCCCCAGGTGTTCGAGGTAGTCCACTGTTGCCCCGAGTTCCTCCCTCACCTCACGGAGGACAGCGTTGCGAGGGGTCTCGCCCAACTCGACGCTCCCGCCGATGAGCCGGTGGTAGCCGTCGGGGTTCTCGACTGTGGGTTGGTTGACCGAAACGGCGTGAGCCGTGCCAGCGGGGTTGGGAGCGATCAGCATCGCCTTCACCCGGATTCGAGCACGGTGAAAGGCCACCCCCCAGACCGTACAGCACTCCGAAACCGGAAGAGGCTTGCGCGCCGCTCGTGGCAGATCCGTAGAGCTACCGTGGTAGGACGTCCGGTAGTAAGCTGGTCGCATGAGTCAGGTGAAGTTGAGTGTGAGTCTCTCCGAGAGCGAGGTCGCAGCCCTGGACAAGTACGCCCACGCTGCCGGCCTGAAGTCACGCTCCGCCGCCATCCAGCAGGCGATCAGGCTACTCGGCGACCCACAACTCCAGTCCGCCTACGAAGCAGCCTGGCAGGAGTGGCAAGACTCCGGGGACGCCGACGCATGGGAGCCCGCCGCGGGCGATGGGATGGCTGATGCTCCGCGGTGAGATCCGGTTGGTCGATCTGGAACCCGCCCGCGCAGGAGAGGCGGACAAGCGTCGGCCTGCAGTCATCGTGAGCAACGACAACGCCAACGCTACCGCAGCGAGGCTGGGACGTGGCGTCGTCACCGTGGTCCCCGTGACCAGCAACATCGCAAGGGTCTACCCCTTCCAAGTCCTCCTCCCAGCTGACGAAACAGGCCTCCACGTGGATTCGAAAGCGCAAGCTGAGCAAGTTCGTTCGGTCTCGGTGGACCGCCTCGGTCCGGTCATCGGCCGGATTCCCACCCACCTGATGACCCAACTGGACGACGCCCTGCGCCTGCACCTCCACCTCTGACTACGCGCTCGAAGCGGCAGACTCCCGTTCCGCAGCGTGGAGGAGGACTCCCAGCGATCTAATGGTGCGAGTGCTCACCCGGACAACACACTCGGGGGCACGACATCCCAGCAGCGATCTGCCTCCCCACGACCAGCGGGCGCACGGTCTGCCGCAAGACCTCACAAGCGATCAGAAGCGAAGAGTGCTGACCCGCCAGCCGCTACAGGACCGAGCCTGCCAGAAGCTCGGCTAGAACCCATTAGAAGCGGACGTTCTCACCCCGCCCTTCTGGGTCTCCTACTGACGGCTCGAGCGGTTCCACACCACCTGCCCAACGAGGGCAAGGACAGCGAGGCCGCTCGTCACGTACAACGGGGCAGACCACGGTGAATGATCACCGCCGCTGACGAAGAACGTGTCGGCCATGGCCGCGGCCGGACCGAAGTTCGCCCAGAAATAGGCTAGGGCTCCCAAAGCCAACAGCACCAGGAACGGGACCCCCACCACACTGGCCCGCCCCTCGGGTCGCCTCCAGACGCCGACTAGCAGCGCGAGCGCCAGCAGGGGCCCGACCGCCAGGAAGGCAATGACCATCCAGGTAGCCATGAATTCGCCAGTCGCGGCCACGTCCGCGTAGATCTGGTCGAGACCGACGCCGGGGACTGCAGCCTGCGGATTCCACACGAGGATCTGGACCGCGGCGAGCAGCCCGTAAGCAACCACCGCCCCCGTTCCGATGAGCGCGACGGCCCTCGCGCTCGGGAGCCGCGTCGAGTTCATTGCTGGGGTCATGCCTTGCTCTTTCCCGGGACATCGGTTCGCCGTCCGGCGCTGTCGTCGACCATATGCGCCGGCCTGGCCACGGTCCGACCCGCAAGCACCAGCCGCGGCATGAGCGGATATCCGGTCGCGGCGGTTCGGCGTGCGTTCGTAGTCTCGTACTCATGCCTAGACCTGACGGATTCGAGTACGTCGAGCGCGGCGACGACGTGGTCATCATTCATCGCGGCAAGCCAGCGACGACCCTGCGAGGAGCTAAAGCAGCCGCCTTCCTCGAAGACGTCGAGCAGGAAGACCCGCAAGAGCTCATGGCGAGGCTCACGGGCAACTACCGGCGAGGGAACGAGCGACAGGCCCGCAACCACCCCCGAAACCGCGGCCGCTGAACGACCGGCCATCGACACGACCGCGTGCACACGCCCTCGGCGCGGCAAGAGCGGATGTTTGCTGTAGCGCCGATGTCGCCGCCCTCCCGTCTCGACGGAAGGCTGGGATCTCGAAAATCAGGGACACTCGGCCACACCCAGATGCTTCTCGAGAACGAGGGTCGGTTCCGCTGACCTTGTGCCGCGCGTCCGCTACCTCGAGTCCCAATGGGGCTATTCGCATTTGGCCGTGGTGCCTTGGCTGGTCAAGCGGTGTTGCCGCGCCCGGTGGGCGCTGCGGAGCAGGATACGGGCTTGGTAGTGCTCGTTGTTTCGGTAGCCGCGCCCGGTCCGTTTGATGTGTTTGATGGCGGTGTTCGCCGCTTCGGTGCGGGCGTTGGTGACCCGGCTGGTGATGAACGCCTCGATGGCGGGCCACCAGGCGTTGAGGGTGTCCCACAGCCTGGTGGTCTCGTCGGTGTCGGCGTCTTTCACCCAGCCTTCGAGCCGCTGTTTGGCGTCACGGGCTCCTTCGAGGGTGCGGCTGGCGAGGATCAGCCGCAGTCCTTCCTTGACGCCCCAGGCGGCGCCGAGTTCGCCGGTGGGGTCGTCGCTGGTGAACACCTCATCGAGCCGGTGGCGGGCCCGCTCCGAGAGGGTGTCGTAGCCGCGGAGCAGCAGGGTGCGATGTGCCCAGGCCGGGTCGACCTTCCGGCCCCGGCGCTGGTGGAGGTCCTGGACCAGGCGTTGCCGCACCCGGGTCAGGCACAGGTTCGCCAACTGGACCAGGTGGAACGGATCGACCGCGATCTTGGCGTGCGGGAGGCTGGTGGTGATCGCCTTCTTGAACGCTGCTGAGGGGTCGATCGCAACGATCTGGATTCGGTCCCGCCAGGCCTGGCTGCGGGCGTTCAGCCAGCCCTCGACGGCAGCACTGTCACGGCCGTCGACGACCCCCAGCACCTGACCGCAGGCCGTGTTGACGAGGGTCGTCATCCACGGCTCGACCCGCCGCCAGCCGCTGCTGTCGGGGTCGCGGAACCAGCGGACCCGGCGGTAGCGGTGCTCGTCGATACCCAGGTGCTTTACGTGCAGGGCGTCGACGTCGGGCAACGTGTCGACCGCGTCGTTCACCGTCTTCTGGGTGGTCCACCACGCCACCTGATGGGTCTTGGCGACCTGGGCGACCGGCTGACCCTGGTCGATGACCGCGGTCAGCAACGCCTGACGCAAGCGCGTCGTGCACCGAGCCCGTCGCGGCAACTCGCTCGTGGTCTGGGTGAACGTCCGTCGCGGGCACCCCTGCTCGGCGCACACCAACCGTGGCTTCACCACCAACACCTCCACACCGCCGGCGTGCGGGACGTCCTTGACCCGTTGCCGACACCACGCATGCACCCGCGCCGACACCACCCCGCAGTCGGGGCAGCCGCCGGCGATGGTGTCGGCCTTCACGATCACCCGCCGACCACCCAGGGGCAGGTCGATCGCGTCGATCACGTGGTAGTCAGGCAGGTTGAAAGTCACGCTCGCAGCGTCACGCTGCGAGCACATAGGCTTGATCACAGCTCGTGGTCCTTGTCCGGTTGGATGCTTCGCAACACCCATCCCAGCGCAAGGCCACGAGCCCTTGCATCAACGACCCACCACG
>NZ_JCAKNE010000048.1:0-16038 GCF_059515965.1 Propioniciclava sp. LT432
GCTGCTGCACGTCCCGGCCCGGCTCGTCTACGGCGCCCGACGGCGACGACTGCGCCTACCCAAGACCTGGCCCTGGGTCGAGCACCTCGTGGCCGCGTTCGCCCGGATCGCCGCGATCCCACCACCAGCCTGACCCCACCAGCCAGCCACTACCCGAGGAAACCTGGAGAACCGCAGCCCGGCAGCGTCAGCCGGCCAACAGTCACGCCCTCACCTAGACCCGTGTTCAGATCGGGCTCCGACAGCCCAGCTGGCAGCTCTCAAGCCGCCTCATGAAAGAGGGAGGTTAGCGAAGCCATCGGCGAAGTGCTTCAAGCGACCCTTGCGGCGGCTGAGCTGGTAGAGCCGCCTGGAACAGAACTCCAGAAACGCCCCTGACTGGTGTCGGTCTGCCACTGGCACGTTCCTAATCCGGCCAGCCTTCTGAAGGATTAGTTCGTATATTGAGATGACGTCGCCGATGTCCCCGACACACACTGCCGCCAAGGCACTCATGCCGGTGTAGACATTCTTCCGATCAGGTGACGACTCAGTACTCGAGACGATTGCGCGGGAAATGCTTACCAAGGTCTTGTCACCCATAATGGCGCTGGGGGACCAGTTTGGGTGTGACGGCGTGAGATTCGCTCGCTGTTGAAGGACTTCGGCGATAAAGTCGCGACCGGCACGTCCCTGAGCGTCCCTGAGCTTGGTATAGATTGCCGATGCGAGATCGAAGGTGTCGTAGTCTCGACCGATTCTCGCAGTTTCGACAAGGCCCGGAGACTTGAGCACGAGTTCCAGGGTCTGCGCTTCAGTGGTGATCTTGAATGCACAGCTCTCACTCACAAACATCAGGCTGGACAGGAGACGCCGAATCGACTCCTCATTAAGATGACGGGTCGAAACGTCATCCAACAAGAAGAATACCTGAGAACCGGACCATAGGGGAGCACATGCAGTGATGGCCGCGGCCAGGTTGGGCATAGCCGTGGCGGGGTGAGCAGTTAACCTATATGTCGCATGGCCGCTCTCTAGCGACCTCAACATATCAAGGATCTTGCGTTCGAGCACGTGAGTGTTGTCACCCTCGTCCACCGTTGACCCACCGATGAGTGATGCCACCAGAGAGGCGATGGGTCGCGGAGAGACCGGGCTGATCGCATCCCGACCCGCCAACTCGCCGAGATGCCGCAACGCCTGCAGCGCCTCTCGCGCGTAGCAGAGGAATAGGCGTGTATTTGGCTCGTGCAGTGGCCCTTCGGGCTTCCCCAATCCATCGAGTAGCCGATTGCAGGAAACATACAGCCCGACGTATCCATCCGCTCGAAGCGCTTCCACAACTTCTGACGCCGTTCGGCCTGCGTCATCGCCAGCTAGGCTTGCGCGGGCATGAAACTGAAGCGCGCGTAGGAGCATTGTCTTCCCGCACCCGCGCATGCCGGTTATGACTAGCGGGCCCGATGACTCAATACGACGTTGCCAGTCTCCCCCTGGGTCCACAAGCAGCCTTGGCACAAACCACGGCCTCATCGTCTGCGCGTTGAAGGAATCCCCGAAGCGAGTGAGCCCCTCCGCGGGCTTCTTCCAAGGCGATGCAGCGGCGACAAAAGCCGACCTAATGCTTGCGATCAGGTCGGAGTAGTGAGGACTGCGTTGAGCTAAATTCTCGGGCCTTAGCAGACTCGCGATGTCATTGAGCGCCAGTGCGAGCCTAAACTCAAGATCGGGGGCGGTGATTGGGTCTGGCATGACTTGAAGGGCGAGGCTCATCAGGTGCGCTGTGACTTGGTGACTGTCTGCGATCTGCGCCTTTTCATCACTCCGGCTATTATCGAGAACAGACCCCAAATCTACCGCAACCGCTCGAATGAAGGGATCAATTGCGTCCCCACGCTCCAGCTCGGGCGGCAGGCTCTGGACGAGAACGTTTCCACTGTGCAGATCGTTGTGAAACACCTGCTTGTTCTCGAGCTCTTGGAGTAGGCGCAGAAGATCTACAGCAATCTGTGCGGTAGCAGTCGCAGATAGGGTGGTTTGCTCGAGCACCGTCCGCAGCGAGCGACCTTCGACGTAGTCAAGAACAGCGACGTGGCACGGCAAGGGCTCGGTCTCCCCGTCAAAGAGAACGTCTGCGTCGAATGCGTCCCGGATCATCACTAAGTGCTGGGTGCCCTCCGCGACAGCCAAGTGCTGTTGGCACTCCTTCAAGAAGTCCTTACCACGTAACTCATAAAGAGATCTGGGGATGATCTTCAGGCACACTTTCTGACCCAGAATGCCCTGCTTTGCCACGTAGGTAGCACTATAGTAGCCGCGATCGAGCGCTTCGAGCACCTGGAAATCCCGGGGTCCAGTGACCGGAAGGTGCTCCAGTGGATACCCCATGGAGCGCGTGCATTGCTCACAAATGTGGTCGAGGGATAGGTCGAAGTAGCCAAGCTTTGGATGCCAAAAGCAGGTTAGATTCGTCACAGGGAAACAACCTCCATGATTACGTTGGCTTTGGGCCCAGGCGAAGCGGTGGTGGCAAATAGTCCGGCTGTCATTTGCTTGGGCCAGCCAGAACTCGACCTCAACTCGATAACAGGTTCTCCACGGCGAACTCGCTGTCCTGGCTGGCACATCAGGCGAACCCCGGCTGGGTCGGCGAACTGACATTTGACGTCACCGGACTTGTCCGCTGCGATCAGCGCACCGATGGTTGCGCGGATGCGGTCCAAGTCGAATTGCACATACCCATCTTCATCCGCCGCAAGATTTATCCGCTCGTGAGCCGACGTCTCATTGACCCTGCGCAGGAGTTCTGCGATCGATGATCCTTGCGCCTCCAAGTGTGCAGTCAATATCTGCAGCGGTTGGGGTCCTGCCGATCGACCATCGGTAGTTCGCGAGCCCGCCTGATTGGCGACAACGTTCGCCATGAGCGAGCAGAGCTCGGCATGCTCGGCAAGCCAAGAGTCGTCGTCAAGGTCTTCTCCAACTACCTTCCACAGGGCCGTAAGTGCCTCACCGCGCCCGATGTAGGGCTGGAAAGGAACACGAGCGTCGGTCAGAATCACGGCGGCCTGGAGGCCCAGCACTTCCGCAACCTTGCAGTAGAGCAATGCGCTTCGTCGGCCCTCCTCCGCGGAGGCCCCGAAGTTGCCGTGGGGAGCGATCCGCGCCTCAAGCCCAGCTACCCCCACACCTGCAGCGAGCTTCTTGGCAAGGAGGCTCGCGACAGCCAGAGCCGGGATTGCCTGCGTACCTTGCTGTTGCCGAAATCGAAACAGCGCTGCATCGGCGGGCGCCCACGTCTCCCCCGCCAGGACTTGAACATACCCGGCTTCGGCGATCCCCTTGTTGACTTCATCTACGGACAAGGTGGTGCGATAACCGTGGAGTGTCCCAAGCACGTCTATTCCACCCGCAGGGCGTCCGGGAACTCCGATCTTGCGGACGACGAAGCCCGACCCGACCAAGTACAAGGGGCAGAGCAAAGTCGACAGGGAGCTCGGCCCCCCGGTGGAAGCGATGTCGGCGCACACGCTCTCGTTCCGGAGAACGGAGCCTGTGTGCGCCAACGCAACAGCCAAATGAGCGACTAGGTCCACGTTCTGCGGCTCGGTCAATACGCGGTGATACATCCGCAGGATCCGCTTGGGCACAGTTTCCACCCCGTCATCCTATTCGCCCGGTTCCTGCATCCGGCTCGGGACGTGGTCACACCGCGCCGATCCGGTGTCGACTCGTGGCGAGACCCACCAGGTCCCAGGTGCGGCCGGGGACCGCGGTGGCCACCTGCCGCGCGCTGGCCTCCACCAGTCGCTCGCCTCGCGCCGGCGGCCGCCCCTAGCGGTCGACTTTGAGGACTACAGAATCGCAACCACGTCGAACACGCGTAACCGCCGGGCTCGCCAGAGCTGGCCGCCCTCGACCCAAATTGCGCGACCTCGCGCACCATGCTGCCAAGGAGGCCGAATCTGCTTCACGGACCGCAGTGGGCTACAAGGCTGCCACCTCGGCCACTTCGGCGTTGGTGATGGCACCGCCACCCGTCGTGCCGCCACCGCCGCTTGGCGCGGACGGCGTCCTGGCGGACGGCATTGAGCCCCGGGCGCTTGGGTGCGGGGGCACGGCCTCCGGCGGCGGAGCCCCCCACCCGTCTCCGTCGAGGTGGTCGGGGAGGTCACCAGCATCAGAGTAGTCGCCCGGCGCAGCGTCAGCGGCGTCGTCGTAACCCACCTGACCGCTGCCGGCCCGGACGCCGCGGCTTGAGTAGTCGGGCGGGAAGTTGTTGTGGCCGACGCCCATCTGGTTGGTCTGATCAGCACCCATCGCGGCGGCGGTCCCGCCCACGGCGGCCATGACGCCGATGCCGGTCGAGAACGCCTGACCGACTGGGCCCATGCCCGCCGCGAACCGACCGATCGTGGTCGCCGCGGCTCCATCCTCGCCCGCGGTGCGTCCGGCCTCGTCGGTCGTAGTGGCAGCGCTGCTGCCGGTCTGGCGTCCAGCAAGGACCCCACCGATCCCGCCAGCCGCTGCAAGCCCTGCGCGCAGGGCGGACCCGGACGTGCTGCCGGGGTCGGTGAACGCGAACAGCTTGTAGAGCGCCAGGGGGGAGAACGATGAGACGCAGATGAGCACGACCCCGACGAAAGCCGTCCCGATCGACTTGAGAACGTCGTCCTCACCGCCGACCGCCACCTCGGTGGTGATCCTCACACCGATACCGAGCGCCAGCACCATCAGGGGCGGAGTGAGTGCAGCGGCGTGGAACCAGCGGAACGACTTCCAGAACCAGCCGCGTCCGAAGTCGGTGACCAGCCCGGCCGCTGCGATCGGTGTGACCGCAGCAAGTACAAGCAGGGAGGCGGCGCGGGCCAACATCACAAGGGTGTGTCCGATCGCGGCGAGCCACAGGAGCATCCCCATGATGCCGAGGATGACTGCAACGGTGCCGTTGGTGATGTCGCTGGCGGTGAACGGTTCCCAGGGTTCCCATTCGCTCCAGCGGGTGACGTTGAGCAGTGACTGCATGAGGGCCTTGGTCAGGCCGCTGCAGGCCGCGACCAGGGTTACCCCGTAGCCCACCCACGCGAACCACACGAAGCCGAACTGGGCAGCGCCGACGAGGAGCCGGCCGATGCTGTGCCCGTCCCGCTTCCCGAGGGCGACGCCGACCTGGACGAGCATGAGGATCCCGACCAGCGCGAGGGCGATCCAGAAGGTGGTCGCGTATAGCTCGCCGACCGGTCCGTCTTCGCCGAGGCTGGGGGTGAGAATCGCGTCTTCAAGTTCGAGGACCGCCCTGAGTACCCACAGGCCGGCGTTCCACAGGGCCAGCATGGCCGCGGTGAGGCTATCGGTCACCACGTTGGCGATGGCCGAGCCGAGCAGCCCGAACGGATCGATGGGCATGGTTGCTCCTTCAGTTGGAGGCGACCGGCCGCCAGCCGGCCTCGACGGAGGCGTCCGAACCGGGCCAGGTCGACGGGGCCGGGGCGGGTGGGGCGCCGGGGCCGATCAGCCAGCGGTCGCCGGTCCACTGCAGGCGCTCGCAGGTGCCGTAGCCCATGCGGGCCTCTGCCCTGAGGGCGGCGCGCACGTCGAGCAGCACGCACGCAACCACCCAGTCAGGGCCGTCGGTCCCCTTGATCTGGATGGCCGCGGGGGTGACGCTGACCAGGGTGCCGGGGTCCAACTGGTTCGACGACTGCCGGGCGTGGGTCAGGAACGACTGCACGTTGCGGGTCTGGGACCAGGCCGCGGCGCCGACACCGCCGGGCATCGCCCAGTCGCGGTAGACCTCGGTGACCAACGGGAGCGACATCGCCGACAGCACGCGTACCTCGATGGCCGCCAGTTGGGCGGCCGCACCCTCGGGTGTGCGCGGGTAGCCGGACGACACACCGCTGGCGCCGACGGTCGTGGCGGCGGGCAGCCGGATCGCGGGAGGCAGGGTGATCGCCACCCCCGGCGTAAGGCCGGCGTCCTCGGCCACGGTCGCCATCGGCGCTGCCGCGATGACGTCTCGCCGCTGGGCAGGGTCGGCGTCCGGGCGAGCGTTGCTTTGGACGCTGTCGGGCGCGGTTCCCGCCGAGAAGCTGGAGACCAGGGTGTAGCCCAGCCCGTACAGCAGGACGCCGCCCACGAGCAGCAGCCCCGCGAGGAGTCCCAGCAGCTGAGTGCGCGAGAGTGGGACGACCTCGGCTGAGGTCGCCGGGCGGGGTGGGCGACGGCGGAACATCAGCCGACGCAGCCGTCGCCGAGGATGCCATTGAGCATCCCGTAGCCACCCATCAGCACCACGGCCAGCACCAGGACGCCGGCCAGGCCGATGATGCCGCCCTTCGAGAGATGCGGGGAGTGCGTGGCACGTCCGACGAGGATCGCCCCGACGGACACCAGCGCCGCGATGCCGAACAGCCACAGCACCGACCACAGGACCATGCCCGAGATCTGGTCGGTGTAGGCGGCGACGCCAGTGGGAGCCACCGGGCAGATCTCCAGCGGGAGGAGCAACGGGTTCATGTCGGTTCCTTTCGGAGGAGGGCGAGGACGTTCTCCGCTGCCTTGAGGAGCGGGGCGGGTAGCGGGTCGGGAGTCAGGCCGGTGACCTGGAGGTGAGAGTCCAGGGGGAAGTCGGTCAGGTGCACGCGCACGGGTACCCCGGCTGCGGCGACCTTGACCGGACGCGGCCACCGCTTGATCGTGGGCCCCACGACCACCCCGAACGCGTCGCGGCCCAAGAGCTCGGCGCACGACTCCAGGCGGCGGACCCCGGGCACCGTGGCATTCGAGACGAGGACGATGTCGTCGAGGGTGCGCAGCACTGAACCCAGCCACCCTGTGCCCCGGCCTGACACGGTCGTCCAGTTGGTGTCCACGAACGTCCACTCGACGGACGACTCGGTCGGAGCTGGCACTGTCGCGTCGTCGGTGACGGGGCGCTCCAGCAGGACGTCGCCACGACTGCCGCGGCGCCAAGGGCCCTCGGTCCCAAGTTCGGCTGTGGCCGCGGCCGAGAAGCCGGACGTCAACGGGGGGCAGCACTCCACGACCCGCGCCGGCACCCCGGCTGCGGTGGCCAACGCGAGCGCCACCGTGGACGCCCCCACTCCGCCGCCGCAGCCCACGACGGCGACCACCCGCTCACCCGGCGCTGGCGTCCAGACTGTCGCAGCTCCGGGGGCCGCGGGTGTATAGCGGGGTCCGTGGGCGAACTCGCCCGCCTCGATCGCGCGCCAGGCCTCTCGCAGTTCGGCAACGCTGTGCGCGGTCACGACGGGTCACCGCCCCGAGGCCGCCGATCCATCAGTCCGGACAAGAGCATGGCCGGGGGCACCTTGGCCAGCTCGCGTCTGGCCTTCTGCACGTCGCGGAGCCTGCGCAGGCAGCCGTCCAGGTCGTCGAGAGTCTCCGGCTCCATGGCCGCGATCTTCAACAGGGCGGCCACGTCGGCCGGGGTGCTGGTCATCTCGGCATCACCTCCGCCATCCCTAACGGGCCGCGCCCGTCATCGGTGGACAGTCAGCCAACGGCGTTCAGGTAATCGCCGGCGGCTCCGCTGAGGGCCGCCACGCAGCGAGCGGTGCGACGCCGCACGGTCCGGGCGCACACGCCCCACTCCTGGGCCACGACGGCGCTGAGCTGTCGGCTCGACAGGCCGGCAACTCCGCCCTCGCGGGCATGGCCATCGGCCTGGAGACTCTTCGCGGCCTCGATCAGGCTGACCAGCAACTCGCGGTCCTCGTCGGTGATGACGTCCTCGGCACACGCCCAGGCGAGCAACTCGGCCAACTCGGCTGCCGGGTCCTCGTCCTCCACGAGCCGATTGTCGGCCGGGTCAACGGGGCCCAGCGAGACCATCGACAGCCGGTGCGGCATGTGGTGCGTGGGCGCCCCGCAATCCAATAGCACCCCCTCACGCAGCTGACCGGCGACCTTCGCCGCCACCCAGTGCGGACGCCGCCAAGGCAGGCCGCGGACCTCCACCCACAACTGCGCGGCCAGCACCTCGTCCACCCGATCATCAGCCAGTCCCAACCGACGGCGGACGCGCAGGGCGGTCGGGAGGAGGAGCCACGCGAGCACCAGGGCTGCCTCTCGGTCATCGGCGCCATCGAACGCCGCCAGCCGGGCGAGGCCGAGGAGGACGTCGTTGGCGACCGCAGGATCGGCCGATCGCCGCCAGGCGTCCAGCCCGGCGGGGTCGTCGACGACCCCCAGCCGGGGCTCGAAGGCGACCCATCCCGCCCAGTGATCCTTGACGACGGACTCCATCCGCTCGTCCTGCAAACCCAACATCTCGGTGATGTTCATGGCCGTGGTCCTTCCGCGTGGGTATGCGGGAAGATCACCAATCGGACGTTGTTCCTTTCGTAGTCCACAGGGCTTCGCGGCATCGAACCGCGACCCACGACGCGGCCAACACCGACCAAAGCGCCTAGTCGACCCCGTGTTGCCCCGCGTAGCCCCTGACACGCCCGGCCTGAGGCTGGAGATGCGCTAGCGCGTGAGAAGTCGGCCTGGCCCTTTACGGAAGCAACCACGCGGCCACACCTGCCACGTGCGGAAAGGTTCGCGATAATCAGTGGGTGAAGAACGTGATCGGGCCCGGCGGCGTGCGGTATCCGGTCACGCCAGACATCGAGCGGTTCCTGCGCTCGATGGACCGTGATGCGCTGCAGTCGCTGGTACTCGAGATGGCGGGGTACAGCCCCGAGGCCATGCGATCGCTGCAGTTGCGCGCCACACCCGAGGACGAACCGACCGCCTCCGAACTCCTGGTGACCGTGGACGGTGCGCTGGCCGGAGTCGACCTCGACTACCACGACCCCTTCTACGAAGACGTCGACGACGGCGTCCAAGCGGTCGAGGAGGTCGTCAACGAACTGGAGCGGCACCTCGACGACGGCGCCCACCCCGTGGTGCGCCGAGTACTCCAGCACCTTCTCACCCGGCTCGGCGACCTGGCACGGGACGCCGACAACGCCGATGCCCTGCTTGAGGTGGCCGAACGGGTGTCGGCGCTGTTCGGGCGCGCGGTCGCAGGCCACCCAGACCCGGTCAGCCTGGCCCGCTGGGTGGTCGCCTTCCAGGTCGAGTACGGCGGCTGGCCGTCACTCACGTTGGACGCCGTGGCCCACGCGTTCGACGAGCCCGCCTGGGACGCCTATCGCGCGGGTGTCGCGGCGCTGGATGGCGGTGGACCGGGAGCCGACCCCTACCGCAGCGAGGTCGACCGCATGCTGCTGGAACTGGCCGACCACGACGGCGACGTCGAAGAGGCCGTCGCCCTGTTGTCCGGAAGTGACCGCCCGTACTACCGGGAAATCATCGGCCGGCTACGTGACGGCGGACGTCCGGCTGACGTCCTCGTCTGGCTGGACCGAGCCGTCTCCCAGGGCTGCGTGGACGTCGCTTGGCGGGCGGGTCCCACCATCGTGCCCGTTGAGGACGCCGTCGACGTCTATCTGGACGGTGGGCGTCCGGACGCCGCCCTCGCGATCGCGCGGACACTGTTCGACCGCGACCTCAGCGTTGACGCCTTCCGGTTGCTGATATACGTGGCGGAACGATGCGGATCTCAGGACGAACAACGCACGTGGGCGTTCGAGCAGGCCACGCAGCGGGCACGCAGCAGCGGCGGCGCCCACCTTGTCAGGCTCCACCTCGCCGACGGGAACGTCACGCAGGCATGGGGGGCGGCGGACGCCTTCGGCGCCGGCCACGCATGGCGCGAACTCGTGGACGCCTCCGAAGACGGCTTCCCACTCCGGGCAGCCCGCCTGTGCCTGGCTCAAGTGCTGGAGTCCCTCACCACACCCGACTCCAAGCGGTACCCGGCCATCGTCGATCTCCTCGTCAAGGCACGCGCCCTCTACGACAAGGCAGGCCACCGAGCTGAGGCGGACTCCGAGAGCATCCGCTTGCGCGAGGTCTATCGCCGCCGCCCCGCCCTGATGTCGGCCATGGACAGGGCCGGACTTCCCGCCTAACCCCACCCTGACGGCCGGTTGCGCACGAGGGTTCAGCCGCCAGGCTGCCCCGCGCTGCCGCGCACCGCGCAGCAGCGCGAGCGCCGCGGAGAGCCAGCCCGGAAGAAGACGTCGCCGATCGTGACCAACGTCGGGCCCGAACAGTGCGCTGGCGGACGGCCAGTCTGTGAGCCGCCGAGGATAGCCTGCTGCCATGCCTCGAGAGTCCTACAACGTCCGGGTGCTGCGCGCCAAGGCCCTGTCCTCTTTCCGTAGAGGCGTCGCCGCGTTCAACGGTGTGGAAAGCGATGGCAGGGTCACTGTCATCTTGCTGAGCTTCCAGCACGCCTTTGAAATGCTGCTCAAAGCCATTCTCGACGCTAAGAAGGTGTCCGTCTTCGACAAGAAGAGCCAGCGATCCATCTCACTCGAAAGCGCGATACGGCTTTGCCAGCAACTGGACGGCGTGAAGCTGAGCGATGAGGAGGCAGGGACAATCCGAGTGTTGGACTCGCTTCGCGATGCTGAGCAGCATTGGCATATCGTGGTAGACGAGGGCCTCCTATACTTGGACGTGCGAGCCGGCGTAACACTGTTCGACGCACTGCTCACGAGGGCCTTTGGGGAGCGATTAGCCGACCATCTTCCAATCCGGGTTCTGCCTATCAGCGCTGAGCCACCTCGGAGCCTCGACCTTCTTGTTGATCGCGAGTTCCAGCGTATTGCTGACCTGCTGAAGCCCGGCCGGCGGGCTTCAGCAGAGGCTATGGCGCGGATTAGATCACTCCTTGCCACAGAATCATTCACCGACCCGGACGCCGCGGAGGTGAGCGAAGCGGACGTTCGCCGAGTCGCCAAGGGAATTCGTGATGGCAAGTCGAGGTCTCTGGTTTTCCCCAAGCTGTCGGGTCTTTCCTCAGACATTCAGGGTTCAGGCCTCACCGTGGAGGTGCGCATGGTAAAGTCGGGTGGACTTCCCGTCACCTACACCAATGACGCGAGCGCCGACGTGTCGGCCATCAGGACCGTGGATCTCGAGAAGAAGTTCTACATGGGTCCCCACGACTTGGCAGACAGGTGCAGCGTCTCGAGGAACAAAGCGACGGCCTTGAGGAGGCATTTGGGTCTTGACGCTAACGACGATCACTTCTCACACCGATTCGTGTTGGGCAAGACCAAATTGCTGCGCTATTCGGACAATGCGTTGCGAGCGATGAGGACCGCCCTCGAGACGGTGGACATAGAAAGGGTTTGGAAGGCTCACCGGACCGTGCCCGGCAATGCAAGTGACCTGACCCGCCCCCCTTGCGACCAGCCGGGGTGCGTTCTCGTTCTCGGGGCGGGTTGACCAGCAAGATCCACCAACTCGTCGACGGCCGGGGCCCACCGATGGTCGTGGTTGCCTCGACCGGCAAGTCCGATGACCCGGGGATGCTGCCGGTCCTGCACGGCCATGTGTCGGCGCCCCGGATCGGGCAGGGTCGGCCCCGGACGACACCGGACCGGGTACGGGCGACAAGGCCCACTCCTCCCGTCGAGCATCGCTCGCTGCTCCGGTCCCGGGGATCACCGCCACCATCCCTGAGCCGGCTGACCAGATCGCGAACCGGAAACGCCCAGCCCCGATCCCCGCTGGGATCAGTAGCTCCATGTGCCACTTGTGATGTCGGTGAGCCCCACCAACATCACGCCATGCTCCTGGCATGGCGATCGAGTTGAGCGCCTCCACGATGCGCCGTAAGCCATCGTTCAGGACATCGACGCCAAGTACCAGGTCGAAATGAGCAGTGGCCAGGCTGGCTGAAGCCCCTGCAGGCGCATTCGATGTCTTCCATAAGCGTGACGTCCCTGCTGACGTCGGCGTGGGCAAACGCCCCAGGGTCGGCCGCAAGACGCCCGTGAGACGAACTGCTTGCTGATGCTCGCCACGGGGAGGCTCACCCTATGATGGCCCCGCCCTCCCCCAGCCCCTGCTCGTCAGGGTTGACCGCGGGCCAGTTGGCAGCTTGGAACGCGAGGCGAGGACACGCGATGCGGAAAGAAACAGAACATACGTTCGAGCCGCTAGACTGCCACCATGGCCGATAAGAGCGCAATCGAGTGGACAGAGGCCACCTGGAACCCTACGACAGGCTGCGACCGCGTTTCGGCTGGCTGCGACCACTGTTACGCGCTCACGCTCGCGAAACGCCTCAAGGCGATGGGAAACCCGAAGTACCAAAACGACGGGGATCCCCGCACGAGCGGGCCGGGCTTCGGGGTGACGGTTCACCCTGACGCCCTGGCGATCCCGTACACCTGGAAGCGTCCGCGGGTGGTGTTCGTGAACTCGATGAGCGACCTGTTCCACGCGCGAGTGCCCATGGACTTCATCCGGGAGGTGTTCGACGTGATGGCTGAAACTCCCCATCACACCTACCAGGTGCTGACTAAGCGGGCCCACCGACTCACGAGGATTGCCGAGAAACTTGAATGGCCGACGAACGTGTGGATGGGGGTTAGCGTCGAGTCACCGGATCACTACGACAGGATCCATGATCTCGCCAAGGTCCCCGCGGCGGTTCGCTTCCTATCCTGCGAACCGCTGCTGGCAGAGCTCCCGGATCTTCCCTTGGAAGGCATCGATTGGGTGATCGCCGGCGGCGAGAGCGGTTTTCAGGCAAGACCCGTGGAGCCCGAGTGGATTCGGGACATCCGCGATCAGTGCGTCAGGGCTCGAACCCCATTCTTCTTCAAGCAATGGGGCGGAACCACGTCCAAGAGCGGAGGGCGCGAACTCGACGGTCGGACATGGAATCAGATGCCCGGGCTAGCCGGTTGAGACACTACTAATTCCAGAACGGTTGTCTTCGTGAGCCTTCCCGTTGCGGGCGTCCGTGCGATGCGGCCTTCATCATGCATGTAGCGAACCCCATCAGCAGCATGTTTAGGCAACCATCTCGCGGTCTCACGTAACAGAAAGTCCCTGATGACCTCCAGGGTCTTCGGTCCACTCCGAAGACTGTCCGCGATGAACGCGAGGAGCTCGGGATCCGGCGCATCGACGTCTTCGAAGAGCGTCGGCCGAATTGCGGCCATGGCCGCCTCTCGCGCAACAGTCGTCCGCGGGTCGCAGAACCGCATCCCGTCTGAACTGTCCACCTTCCACATGGCGTCCTTGAACGCACTTACTGCGCGCTCATGGCCCGTGCCGAAGACTAGGTTGAGCGGTTGCCCGGTCTTCGGGAGAACCTGAAACGGGATGCAGAACTTGAACCCGGCACGGAGAACCGCATCCCGGTACGTCTCTAGCCAAGATCGCCAGCGCTCCTGCGGATCCAAGGACTTGTCGCTTGGAGACCAGTACTGCGGACCGCCGAAGACCTGGTCGAGGGAGTGGGGCTCCTCCTTTTCCCGACGGCTGAACCAGTTCGGCCCGAACGTGACAATGACCTCGCTCGCCGGGTTGGAAGAGATGGTCTCCAAGTGGTGCAAGGGAACACCGACGTTCCCCCAGCTGTCGAATATGGCCAAGATAGGAGAGCCCCACGCACCGACCTGATTCAAGAGCGGCAGGGTGTCAACTTCGGCGCGGCCGTGCTTGACGACTACGTTTACGGGGAGCTCATCAAGCGGACCGAAACGGCGGACCAGCAGTTCGGAGAGGTGTCGGTGCCGCGCTGCGTTTCCCTCGATGAAGATCAGAGTGACCCGGTCACGGGACAGGTTCATTCGAGCGCGGGCGTCGTGGGTAAGCAGACGATCGAGAGCAAAAACCGGCGACCCCTCCTCGCCCTTCTCGTACTCACCCGGGCCAGCGAACGCATCGACGTACGTTACCCGTTCGACCCACGACTGCTGGAGGAAGATGGGAAACCAAGCATCCAAGTAGCGCTTGTAAAGGCGGTGCTTCGCCTCCGTTGCTGGCTCCTGCTGCCAGAGGACATCCATGGTCATACTCCCGGATACTCGCCGTGGGGTTCCTAGCCTAACCGTTGGGTAGGAGCAGACCCGCGGAGAAATCACCGCGTGGTGTTTAGTCAACCCGATTAACCATCGTGATCTGGAGCGGCCGGCTACGAACTCGCGCCGACGAGCCCCCACGCCTGGTCTCAACGACAACCGGCGAGCGCAGTTGTTCCCAAATCAGGAGCCTGAGGAGGATGCCGGCATGATCGCCCTCCCTCCCAACGACACCAGCGCAACTGGCCGGCTCCGGGTCGCCGCCGACTTGATCGGCATCCGGCGAGGAGATGGAGGAGTGCCATCCACGTGGACGCGGTCTGAGCTGAGTGGTGATGTACCAGACCCACGTCGTCGCCAGGTGGGCTTGATGAAGGACACGGTGCCTGGACGCGACCACGTCAAGCACGCCGCTCAACAGGTGTGGGCGAAGACCTGTTCTGGACGTAGGCGTCCGCCCACGGGCAGGTCCACGGAAGGTCCCCGACCAGGCAGCCGGGGTTGGCTGACTAAACCTGAATCCACCATCTCTGTGAGGGCGGGGTAAACGAGGAAATGCCCTCTGGTAAGGGAGAATGGGACTTGTCTAAGGTTCCGTGGCTCCCGCCAAGAAGGGCACTTCCGAGATGCAACTGTCTTACACTGTTGGTCGGATGTCGGCATCGTTCGATGAGCCGAACTTGGTCGGGTCCGCTGGACTGGTGCCCGCGATCGCGCTTGCGGACCAGCTCGGCCTGGCGGGGCTGGCTGACAGGTTGTTGACGGTGCCCGGCGCGAAGGGTTGCGCCGGGTTGAAGCTGACCTCGGTGTTGGCCGGGATGATGGCCGGCGCGGACAGCATCGACGACTTGGACGTGCTGCGTCACGGGGCGATGGGCAAGCTGTTCGGTGGGGTGCGGGCTCCCTCGACGCTGGGCACGTTTCTGCGGTCGATCCGGTTCGGGCACGTCCGCCAACTCGACGCGGTCGCCGCCCGCACCTTGTGCCGACTGGCTGACCGGGTGCCGGGCCTGCTACCCGACAGTCAGATCGTGTGGCTGGATGTCGATGACACGATCAAACCGGTGTACGGCCGCTCCAAGCAGGGCGCCGAGCACGGTTACACCCGGGTGCGCGGGTTGAACGCCCAACTGGCGACCGTGTCCGGGGTGGAGGTTGCACCGGTGATCGTGGCCGCTCGGCTGCGTCGGGGCGCAGCAGCGTCGGCGCACGGCGCGGTGCGGCTGGTCCGTGACGCGATCGCCACCCTGCGTCGAGCGGGGGTCACAGGGCAGGTGCTGGTCCGGGCGGATTCGGCCTACTACCAGCAGTCTGTGGTCGCGGCGATCGTGAAGGCCGGCTGCCAATTCTCGATCGGTGCCCGGCTCAACAAGGGGGTCCGTGCCGCGATCGCGACCATCGACGATCAGGCGTGGACCCCGATCGTGTACCCGAACGCGATCACCGACCCCGATACTGGGGAGTTGATCTCCTCGGCCGAGGTCGCCGAAGTCGGCTACACGGCGTTCACCTCGTATGGGGCCACCGGGCAGGTCACCGCCCGGTTGATCGTGCGCAGGGTCCCCGAACGCAACACCAAGAAGCTGGCCGCGGCTGCCCAGGATGGCTTGTTCGAGGTGTGGCGTTACCACGCGGTGTTCACCAACCAGAGCTCCCCTCTGGTGGAGGCGGAGAAGACACACCGGGGGCACGCGGTCATCGAGCAGGTGTTCGCCGATCTGAAAGCCGGCCCGTTGGCCCATCTGCCGTCGAAATCGTTCAACGCCAACGCCGCCTGGCTCGCCATCGCCACGATCGCGTTCAACCTCACCCGCGCCCTCGGCGTCACCGCCGGCGGCCGGTACGCCCGGGCCGAGACCGCGACCATCCGCGCCCACCTGATCCACACCCCGGCCCGGGTAGCCACCTCGGCACGACGAATACGGCTGCACCTGCCCACCCGCTGGCCCTGGGCCAGCGGGTGGCAGCGGCTCTGGACCGCTGTCATGACCACCTGAACCCGGTAGCCCCCGACCGTCACGACCAAGGAACCCCAGTGGAAAGCCCGGACAGACCGGGCGATCACCCCTGCCCGAAAGCCACCGCACGGTCGCCCGAACACCACATCTACAAGCACAAACACCCTCAGACGTCAATCGGTGGATTCAGG
>NZ_JCAKNE010000049.1:0-14978 GCF_059515965.1 Propioniciclava sp. LT432
CCGATCCTCCAGACCGGCCAGGACACGACCGGCCCGACACCACCCAGACCCGGGCCGCAGGCCGGCGAGCCGAGCGGCTACGTACGGGGCGCCGACTACTACGCCGGAGGAGCCCGATGACCCGCCTCGACACCGAAACCAAACGGAAGCTCCGCGAGATGGGAGCCACCTGCCTGGTCGACGCCCTCGAAACCCAGGACGACACCCTCACTCTGGGCATGGTGTTCGAAGAACGCGTCAAGCTCGCCGTCGACGAGGCCCACGCCACCTTCACCCACAGCAAGGTCGAGGGCCTGATCCGACGGGCAGGGCTGCGCTACCCGAACGCCGACCTGCGCCGGCTCGACCTGCTCGAACAACGCGGCCTCGACCGCGGGGTGATCGCGCAGTTGGGCACGTGCGCGTTCATCGCCAGGCAGCAGAACGTCGTGTTCCAAGGCTTCACCGGATCCGGGAAGTCCTACCTCGGCTCCGCGTTGGCCAAGCAGGCCTGCCAGCACCGCTACCGGGCCCACTACATCCGCATGCCCGACCTCGAGGAGTCCTGGGCCGCGGCCCGTGACCGGCCCGCAGGGAAGGAGAAGTGGCTCCGCAAGTACGCGGCGTTCACCCTGCTGGTGATCGACGAGTGGCTCCTCGACCCGCCCGACGATCACGTCCGCAGGCATGCTCCTGGAACTCCTCGAACGCCGCTACGACACCACCTCAACCGTGTTCTGCACCCAGTACCCGAAGAAGGACTGGCACCAACGCCTCGGCTCCGGCGTCCACGCCGACGCCATCATGGACCGCATCGTGCACAACACCATCTGGATGGAAACCGGCGGCACCAACATGCGCGAACACACCGCCAACACGGCCTGACCCAACGTCGGTGAGCGCCACCACCACGACGGCGCTCACCGACACCACCAAGCGGCGCTGACCCAATATCGCCGGTGCCGAACCTCGATAACCAACGGCGCTCAACCGGTCAAATACTCACCCCCCTCCCCGCCGGCTGCCCCCAACCTGGGCCTCAATGCCCGATCGTCCGCAACGGACTACAACGTGGCCGATGCTGACCTAGGAAGTCCTCCACGCTCGGTGCGAGTTGACTAAGGTCATTCATGACAAAGGGAAGTAGCGGAAGAAATCGACGACTCTATTCCCTTGTTGGACGCCTGCTCAGGGTGTGATTGGTGCATGCTTGCCGACTCTCGAGAGCAATCCAAAGTGGTGGATATGTACGATCGAAATACATGCGCGACGAGGCGCGGAAGGGAACTCTGATGACTCACTTCTTAACCGACGACCAACGGTTGATCCAGAATTCAGTGCGCGAGTTCTGCCAAGATCCCGAAACGCAACGGGTGGCGGCTGCTGACAAAAAGAAGGGCGGCTTTCCGATCGAGTCGTGGCGGCTTGCTGCCCAGCAGGGCTATGTGGCAGCCTACGTTCCTGAAAGCTATGGCGGGCTGGGCTACGACCTCACCACCTACTTTGTAATCCTGGAAGAGATGACGCGTGCGGGGAATCCCGCCGCCAATTCTTTTGGGGGTCATGACCTGGGCATCTTCCCCGTTCTCTACTGGGGTTCGGACGAGATCAAGGAGAAGTACCTTACTCCGCTGGGCTCGGGCCGCTCCATCGCCTGCGGTGCGGTGACGGATCCGGCGGGCCTCACCAACTTCCCCCAGTGGGGCTTGGTGGAGAAGGAGGAGGATGACTCCCTCGTGCTCAACGCAAACAAGGTCATGGTCTCCAACGCGCACGTCAGCGACATCAAGGTGATCTTCGGCAAGCCGACCGAGGGGCACTTCGACAACGTCTATGTGGTCGAAGCCGGCATGCCGGGCGTCGAGACCGGGTTCCAAGAGAAGAAGCTCATTCCGGCTGTCGCCGATTGGGGCAGCATCAGCCTCAAGGATGTGCGGATCCCGCAGGCCAACAAGATCGTCGACAACGGCTTCGGTCAGTTGTGGTTGGGCCCCTCCTTCCTGTCCATCTGCCTGACGTCCCTGGTGCTGGCCGAGACCGGCTTCAAGCTCGCCATGAACTACACGACTCAGCGGACCAAGTACGACCGTCCTTTGACCGACCTGCAGTCGGTGTCGCATCGCCTGATGAACATGGCCATCCGGAACGAGCTCAGCCGCGACCTCATCTACACCGGCACTCGCCTGTGGGACGAGGGCCGTTACGAAGAGGCCTACCGCGTGGGATGCATGGCGAAGGCCTACGTGCCCGAGGCGGCCAATCAGACCCTGCACGAGGCTGCCATCCTGCACGGCGGCGTCGGATTCACGCCCCAGGCCATGATCGGCGTCCTGTGGGCCGCGTCGCTCCAGCTCGAGATCGCCGAGTTGCCGGCTGACGTCCACCGCGACTTTCTCGCTGAGACCTACGGCATCCCCGCCGGTTGGAAGCAAGGGCGGCCCTGACAGTGAGCCACACAGAAACCACCGGCATCCGGAGTGAGGGAGTCATGAAGATGGACTTTGCGGGCAAGGTCGTCGCGATCACGGGTGCGGCGAGCGGGCTGGGCTGCGGGATCGCCACGCGGCTGGCCAAAGCAGGGGCGCGGCTTTCCCTGGCTGATCGCCATGCTGAGCGCCTGTCCAACCTGGCGGAGGAACTGCGGGCGAGCGGCGCGACTGTGACGACGTGCGTTCTCGACGTTCGCGATGACGACGCCATGAGCCGGTTCGCCGACCAGACGTTCGCGGAGTACGGCGCGGTCGACTACGCGATCTTCAGCGCCGGCTTGAGCTCGATGGGCAGCATCTTCCGGGTGCCCCTGAGCGAGTGGCAGTTGCTGTTCGATGTGAATGTCATGGGGCTCGTTCATGGGGCCCGGGCATTCGTGCCCCGTATGATTGAACAGGACGCCGAATGTCACGTCATCAACGTGGTGTCCAACGCGGGGCTGGAATGCAACGCGTTCTTGCCTGCCTATTTCATGAGCAAGCATGCGGCCCTTTCCGTGACGGAATCTCTGACCCTCGAAGTCCAGACCATCGGATCCACCGTCAAGGTGCACGCGTTCTGCCCAGGGCTCGTGCAAACGCCCCTGAGCCGTAACGCGGCCGAGTTGCGCGGCGATGGTGATCCCTATTATCAGAGCGACGAGTTCAAGATGCTCGGAGAATTGGGGAAGAAGGCGCTGGCTAAGGGCATGTTGCTGGAGGAAGCGGTCGACGGTTTCTTCGCCGGTCTGGCGGCAGATCATTTCTATATTCGAACCCATGCTGGGGAGGAGGATCAAGTGTTGTACAGAACGCAGCGGATCCTCGACAAGCAGCGTCCGAAGCCACTGGCACAACGATAGATCGAGAGGAATCGGTGAAATGTTCTTCATGACTGAGGAGCGACAGCTCATTGTCAATATCACCAAGGAGTTCATGGAGCGCGAAGCGCAGCCACGAGTCCTTGAGCATGAGAGCCAGCACAAGTTCCCGCTCGAGTTGTACAAGCGTGCCGGCGAGCTGGGGCTGCTCGGGGTCCCATTCCCGGAGCATCAGGGCGGGCTCGGTGCGGACTGGACCACCTTCGCCTTGGTCTACGAGGAGATCGGCAAGGTCATGCCCATCCTGGGCGTCGCGATCGGGTCGAGCAGCATCCTCGCCGGCGGACTGGTATCGACGGCCGGAAGCCCCGAGCAGATCGAGCGCTACATGGTGCCAGCTAACAAGGGAGACCTTATCTTCGCAGGCGCCTTCACCGAGGCCACCGGCGGGTCCAACTTCTCGGAAATGCAGGGCTCGGCCGTGCAGGACGGCGACGAGTGGGTGATCAACTCCACCAAGCTGTTCATCACGAACGCAGGTGCCGCGGACGTCTATCTCGTGCTGGTCCGGACCGGTGAACTGAACATGGCTATCGGCCAGGGATTCAGCTTCTTCTTCGTCGAGAAGGACACGCCCGGTCTGACCGTCTCCCCGCCCGAAGTGAAGCTGGGTTTCCACGGTTCCAACTCGGCCGTCATCACCCTCAAGGACGTGCGCGTCCCTCAAGAGAACCTGCTGGGGAAGGCCGGCGACGGCATCAAGTACCTGGCCGTCAATTCGCCGGACGAGTTCATGGCCGTCGGCGCTCTGTGCCTCGGCATGGCCGAAGGCGCCTACGAGATGGCCCTCAAGTACTCCATGGAACGGACTCAGAACGGGCAGTCGATGTTCGACAAGTTCCAGGTCACGCGGTTCAAGCTCGCCAACATGAAGCTCGAGATCGAAGCGCTCCGTGCGCTCGTCTACACGGCCTACGACCTCCGTGACAAGGGCACGATGCCGATGCATTTCGGACGGATGCTCAAGATCAAGGGTCCGCGCGTTGCCGAGTACGTGGCCGGCGAGGCCATCCAGCTCCACGGCGGAGTGGGCGTGATCTTCGGCACCGGCGTCGAGCGCTTCTGGCGCGACGCCAAGATCAATCAGATTGCAGGGGCGTCTATCGAGGCTTGCGAGGACGCATTGGCCGCGGCGATTCGCGCCGACTACTTCAAGAAGGGATAACGGGCATGAAGGGCTACACCAACAAGGTCGTGGCACTCACCGGAGCAGCATCGGGGATCGGTCACGAATTGGCACGACAACTGGCTGCGCGGGGTGCCAAGTTCTCCCTCGGCGACATCGGCGATGATCGTTTGGCTGTCGTCGCCGATGAGCTGAGGGACGCCGGCGCCACCGTCATCACGACGCATGTGGACGTGAGCGACCCGGAGCAGCTGGAGGCGTTCGCCTCCCGGACGTTCGACGAGTACGGCTCGGTCGATTACGTCTTCAGCAACGCGGGCATTTCTGCGGTCGGCCCCATGTGGAGCATGCCGCTCGTGGACTGGCAGTGGCTGGTCAACGTCAACCTGCTGGGTGCGGTCAACGCTGCCCGGGCCTTCATTCCCCGGCTCATGGAGCAAGACGTCGAGTCGCACTTCATCATCACCGGCTCGGCGGCGGGCTTCGTCGCTGGCTGGGGTGGCAGCGGGTACTGCGCGGTGAAGCACGGGCTCGTCGGCATGGCCGAGAGCCTCGAGCTCGACCTGCAGAAGGCCGGCGCCAACATCAAGAGCCACCTGGTCTGCCCCGCCTACGTGTTGAGCAATCTGCACAACTCGTTCGACTACCGCGACGATGCCGACTGGGATCCGGAAGACCCTGCGTACCAGGATCCCGACTACATCGAGGCGTTCAACCGTTCGGTGCAGTCGACGTCGAAGCTCGGCATGCCCACGGACGCCGCCGTGACGGAACTGTTGGCTCAACTGGACGAGGACCGGTTCATCATCCTCACCCATCCGCAGTACGCACCCGCGATCGAGGCGAGGTACCACCGCCTGATGTCGGGCGAGCGTCCGCACCTGGCCTGAGGGAGGGGCTGACTATGAAGGTTGTTGCCTGTTACAAGTGGGTGCTCGATGAGGCCGATCTACGGATCGGTGCCGACCTGGCGGTCGACACGAGCCGCGCCGCGGGGAAGATCAGCGAGTACGACAAGCACGCGGTCGAACTGGCTGGGCAGTTGGCTCGCGATGGGGGAGGCCAAGCCGTCGGTTTGACTTTCGGGGACGAGAAAGTCCGAAAGTCGCTCAAGGACGCCCTGTCGCGCGGCCTCGACGAAACACGTTGGATCAAGTCGGACGCGGTGGTCGGGGACAACGCAGTGACTGCGCGAGCCTTGGCCGCCGGCGTCCACGCCATCGGTGATGTCGACCTCGTCGTCTGCGCAGAAGGTTCGGGCGACAACTATGCCCGCCAAACCGCCCCGCGGTTGGGTGCCCTGCTCGACTGGCCGGTTGTGACGTCTGCCTGCAGCGTGTCCACAGACGGGGACGCGCTGCTGGTTGTCCGGCGTCTGGATGATCGGCTGGAGACCGTCCGCACTGAGCTGCCGGCCGTCGTGGCGGTGCTGCCGGAGATCAACCGGCCGACCATCCCGGGCCTCAAGGCCGTCATGGCGGCGGGCAAGAAGCCCGTCACCGAGACCCCCGTGGCGAACTTGGGCCTTGACCTCCAGCCCACCACCTCAGTCGTGGGCGTCCATGGCTATGCGCAGGAGCGCAAGAACATCATCATCGACGGCGAGGACATGGAGGCCAAGGTCACCACGCTTGTCGCGAACCTCAAGAAGGAGGGTGTCCTCTGATGGCCGGAATTTACGTTTACAGTGACGACCCCACGCTGACCGCAGAACTGGTCGGGTTCGCCCGGGCGGCTGGGCGGGACGCCCACGCGATCGCCATCGGCTCGGACGCCGGTGAGCGGCTCATGAACTGTGGTGCCACTGCGCTGTCGGTGCTGCAGGGGAGTAGCCCGTTGCCGGAGAACTACGCCCGGCCGATCGCCGCGCTGCTTCGGGAACAGGACGCGGAACTCTTCCTCGTCGGCGCCACCGTCCGGGGCCGCGATCTAGCGGCCCGGGTGGCCGGCTACCTGGACTGCGGTATGGCCTCCGACGTGTCGTCGCTCGAGGTGTCCGAGGGGAAAATGACCGCCGAACGGTTGACCTACGGCGGTGCGGTCGTCCAGCGGGAGGTCATTGAGGGCTTCGGTGTCGCCACCGTTCCCGCTGGACGATTCGCCGCTGCTGAGGGCACGCCGACGGTCGAGACCCTCGAGGTCGAGCCGGACGCGCGGGTGAGCGCCGTGGAGACCACACCGCTGGTGCGACACGGCCGGAATCTGACCGAGGAAGAGCGGATCGTCGCCGTGGGCATGGGCCTTGATCGAGTGGAAGACCTCGAACTCGTCCGCACCTTGACGGAGGCCCTGGACGCCGGCATCGGCTGTTCGCGCGGAATCGCCGAAGAGCGCGGCTGGCTGGGCGAAGACCAGTACGTCGGAATCTCAGGGTTGATGGTGAAGCCCAAGCTGTATCTCGCTCTCGGTCTTTCTGGCCAGGTCCAGCACGTCGTGGGCATCCGCGAGACGAAGATCATCGCCGCGATTAACCGCGATGAGAAGGCACCCATTTTCCGAGTATGTGACTACGGGATCGTTGGAGATCTCTATGAAGCAATCCCCCTGCTGGTGAAAGCGCTCGCGCGCTAACGACCGGCACAACCCATTACTCAAAGGAGAGTACGGCCATGGAAGAAAAGAAGGGGATCCATCGGGCTTGGATTGTCATGCTCGGATGCTGCTGTCTCGTGGCGTCGCTGGCGCTGATCACGACGTGTATGTCCTTCTTCGTGAAGCCTGTCAGTGAGGCTCTGGGCTTCGAGCGCGGCGCCTTCACCGTCTACTACAGCCTGGCGGCCCTCGTCGGCGTCGTGGCGATGCCCATCTGGGGGCGAATCATCCCTAAGCTCGGGATCAGGCTCTCGGTGGCCATCGCCGGTGCCGGCGGTGCGCTGTTCATGGCGCTGTTCAGCCTGTGCCGCACGCTGATCGCCTTCTACATCTGTGGCCTGCTCATGGGCATCATGATCGCGGGCATGACACTCCTGCCGGCGTCCATCCTCATCAACACGTGGTTCGAAGCGAAGCGCGGACTGGCCATGGGCATCGTGATGGCCTGCTCCGGGGTGGGTGGAGCCATCTTCAGCCCCATCCTGCAGCGAGTCATCATCGATCATGGTTGGCAGGCCGGCTACGTCGTCAACGGATTGGCGATGGCCATCCTGACCATCCCGCCGGCGATCTTCCTCCTCAGGGGGAAGCCTTCGGACGTGGGCCTGCAGCCCTACGGGGCGGCGGTCGGCACGGCCGATGCCCCGGTTGAGAAGAAGCCGATGAGCGGTGTGCCGGCCAACGTCGCCACCAAGTCCATGCCGTTCATCCTGCTGGCCGTGGCGGTCGTCTTGATGAACATTGTGGCCAGCCTCATGCAGCACCTGCCGGCGCACTTCGTGTCGATGGGTGTCGACCCCACAGCGGCAGCGGGAATCATCTCGATCTACATGCTCGTGGTGATCGGTGCCAAGGTGCTGCTGGGCTTCGTCAACGATCGCTTCGGTGTGGTGGCAGCCCTGGGGACCACCTTCGCTCTGTGGGCAGCAAGCTTCGTGGTCCTCGCGCTCACCAAGGGGTTCGGCTTCGCGATCACGGGCGCGGTGCTGTTCGGCTTGGGTGTCTCGGTCGTGACCGTCATCCCGCCGCTGCTCACCGGAACCATGTTCGGCCAGAAGGACTTCAGCGCCATCTATGCCCTCATCGGGGCCATGGGCTCGCTCGGTCTTGCGATCGGGACGCCTGTCGTCGGCCTCGCCTACGACAAGACAGGTTCCTACTACCTGGCCTTCTTCGGCTCGATCGCCGTGCTCGTCGTCGCGATGGTTCTCCTGGTGACGGCGCTCAGGGGAGCGAAACGATTGCCGGTGGCCTGAACGGCATCGCCGACCGAAACGGACGAATCCCGTGGGTGCACCGTGCACTCGCAGCAAGGAAAGGATGCAAGGACCTTGAGTGACTTCGACGCGATCGTCGTGGGCGGCGGGACGGCCGGCCTGACGGCGGCCTATCTCATGGCCAAGGGCGGCGCCGAGGTGCTGCTGGTGGAGCGAGGCGCCACGTGCGGTTCCAAGAACATGACCGGGGGACGCCTCTACAGCCACAGTCTGGAGAAAGTCATCCCCGGATTCGCTGAGAAGGCCCCCGTGCAGCGAAAGATCACCCGGGAGCGCATCAGTCTGATGACGGGCGAGTCCGCCGTCACCGTTGACTACGCCTCGCCCGGCCTGGGCGAAAGTGGACGCGACTCCTACTCGGTGCTGCGTGCCACGTTCGATCCCTGGCTGGCCGAGCAGGCCGAGGACGCTGGCGCTTCGATCATCACCGGCATCCGTGTGGACGACCTGCTGGTGGACGACGGGGTGGTGCGAGGTATCTCGGCGGGGGGCGACGACATCACCGCCGACGTCACACTGCTGGCCGACGGTGCCAACTCGCTCCTCGCCCAGAAGCTGGGCATGCGCTCGCGTCTGAAGCCCCAGCACATGGCGGTCGGCGTCAAGGAAACTATCGCGCTGGATCCCCATGTCATCGAGGACCGCTTCCAGTGCCGGCCGGGGGAGGGTGCGGCGTGGCTTTTCGCCGGGCATCCTTCGGGCGGAAAGGTCGGCGGCGGATTCATCTACACCAATGAGTCCTCGATTTCCTTGGGCGTCGTAGCGACTCTGAGTGAGTTGGTGACGGGGGATCAGCCCTTACCCGACCTCATCGAGGGGTTCAAGCAGCATTCCGCCGTTGAACCGTTGGTTCGCGGGGGAGAGCTGATCGAGTACTCCGCGCACCTCGTGCCCGAAGGGGGAATGGATATGGTGCCCGAGCTTCACCGAGAAGGAGTTCTTGTGCTCGGTGATGCGGCGGGATTCTGCCTCAACCTCGGTTACATGGTACGCGGCATGGATTTGGCTATCGGCAGCGCCCAGTGCGCCGCGGAGACTGTCCTGGAAGCGCGCGAGGCTGGAGACTTCAGTGCCATCAGCCTCGCTCGCTACCGGGCGAAACTGGACGCCTCATTCGTGATGCAGGAGATGCATCATTATCGTAAGTTCCCTCATTTCTTGGAGGGAACCCCGCGCATCTTTTCCGGCTATCCGGAGATGGCCTCCCAGTTCTTCCAGGAACTGATGGTGGTTGACGGGGCTCCCCCCAAGCCTTTCCTGAAGAAGGTCTGGGGGACAGTGAAGGATGTGGGGATCATGAACCTAGTGCGCGACGGAGTGCGAGGGGTGCGAGCGCTGTGAGTGAGGTCAATGTCGAGGAGAAGCTGGGCGTCAACAAGTTCAACGTGGATGAAGAGAATCCGCACATTGTGCTGGTTGACGAGCCGGCTCTCGCCGAGTTCGAGAAGCTGATGATTGCCTGCCCGGCCGGGCTTTATCGGCGCACTGAGGCCGGTATTCGCTTTGATTATGCAGGCTGCCTTGAATGCGGGGCGTGCCGAGTTCTTTGCGGTGATACCATTCTTGAGAAATGGGAGTTTCCCAGGGGTGGTTTCGGCATCGAGCTGAGAAGCGGATAGATGGTTCACCAGTCAACTCATGCGGCCCGGTTCATGGGCTCTTCCCAATCGAGGGTGGGTGGGTGACGGCGCGGGCTGAGCGTTGAGGAGCCTTGTCGCCGCGAGGATGTGGGTGTCGAATCCCATCCAGCAACAACAAGGCCCATGTCTGACGCTACCTCAACGACGCCCGCCTGCCCGCCGGTCACCAGCCCGGATCTGACCACCTTCGCTCGGGTTGACGCCCTCGGGCTGCGGGTCGACGCCCAGCAGATCTGGCCGGACAAGGCGATCCTGTTCTGCTCGCTCGTCACCGTCGAGACCGATGTCCCCGCTGCGGCGCTGGGGGCCGGGTGCACGACCAGGTGCTACGCCGGTTCACCCACCTGCCCGTGGGCCGACGGCCGACGTGGCTGTCGGTCCGGGTGCCCCGGTTCCGCTGCGATGGGTGTGGGCGGGTGTGGCGGCATTCGCTGAAGACGGTGGCCCGACCGCGGTCGAAGCTGACCAGGGCCGCGGACTGGTGGGCCCTGTGCCAAGTCGTGCTCGATCACACCCCGATCAGCGGTGTCGCCGCCGTGCTGGGCATCAGCTGGGACACCGCCCACATGGCCGTGACCGACGTCGGGACCCAGCTCCTCATCGACCACCCGGGACGGCTCGACGGCGTCGAGGTCGTCGGCGTCGACGAGCACGCTTGGCGACACACCCGCAAGGGCGACAAGTACGTGACCGTGATCATCGACCTCACCCCGATCCGGGACGACACCGGCCCCGCCCGGCTGCTGGACCTGGTCGAGGGTCGCTCGAAGAACGACTCCATTGCCGCGTTGTCACCGCATGCCCCCACGCGGCCCATGGAGCCGGTCAGGCCGTGGCGTTTGAGGGCCTTCAGGAAGCGTCTGGAGCGGAATTGGGACCCGCGGTCGGAATGCACGATCACCCCGGTGGGCCGGCCTCGGTGGGCCACTGCCATCTCGAGCGCGTTGACGGCGATCCGGGCCTTCATCCGCGAGTCGATCGAGTAGCCGACGATCCGGTTGGAGAACACGTCCTTGATCGTGCACAGGTAGACCTTGCCCTCGCGGGTGCGGTGCTCGGTGATGTCGGTCAGCCACAGCGTGTTGGGGCCCTCGGCGCTGAACTGCCGGTTGACCAGGTCGTCGTGGACGGGCGCGCCGGCTTTCTTGTAGCGGGTCTTGCGCGTGGTGAACACCGATCGGATGCCGGCGATCCGGCACAGCCGCCAGACTCTGCGCTCCGAGAGTGTGTACCCGAGCTCGGTGATGTCATCGGCCAGGACGCGGTAGCCGCCCTCCGGGTCATCATCGTGGAGCTGATGCAGCACGGCGATCAGCTCACGCTCTTCGGCCTCGCGGGCCGAGACCGGCTGCTTGAGCCACTTGTAGTAGCCCTGCTTGGAGAATCCCAACACCCGACACGCGACCGCCACCGGCACCCTCACGGGGGCACCGACCGCGGCCATCTCCTTCACGAGCGGGTAGATCATTTTGGGGGCGTGATGTGAGCCTGCGACAGATACGCCGCCGCTCGCCGTAGGACCTCGTTCTCCATCTCCAACTCGCGGATCCGGCGTAACGCCTGGGCCATGTCCTTGCGCTGCTCAGGATCGGTGGTCGGGGTCATCCCGTGGGACTGGAAGCGAGCGTCGCGGACCCAGGCTTGGAGGGTAGTTTTGGCCATCCCCATGTCCTTGGCGACCTGCTTCTGCGGGATGCCTGAGGCGACAAGCGCGACCGCGTCGCGCTTGAACTCGTCGGTGTAAGCGATCTTCGGCATGGATGCCATCCTTTCAGCACGACCCTTTCGAGGGAGTCATGCGGTCTTGGAGTCAACCAAACCTTCGGCAGTCCCGATGTTGGTAGTAGGCCGCCAGTTGTGGGTCGACACGGCGGGCACCGTTCGCGGCTTGGTAGAACGCCAGCCGCAGCACCGCGGGCCCTTCTTTGGTGATCGCCCGGGAGGGTTGCACGACCGTTCCCGACGACCACGTTGACGGTGTCAGCCCGGCGTAGGACGCGGCCGCTTTCGCCGAAACGAAGCGGGTGCCGTCGCCCAGGAACGCGCGGATCGTGGGGGCGGTCATGGGACCCATTCCGGGCAGGGACAGCAGCAGCGGGTCATCGCCATACAGACCCGCCCAGTAGCGCTGTGCCTGGGTGGTGGCCCGCTCGATCTGTTCGCTCGCGATCGTGATGTCGCGCAGATGCTCGGCGGTTTCCCAGGCCAACGCCTCCAAGTCCAGGCGACCGTCCCAGAACTCGACCCAGGCCGCCGCCGCGAGACGGATCGCGCCGGCACGCTCGGCGACACCTGGCACGCCTCGGGTGTGGGCGGCGACGACCGCGGTCACGCTCGAGCGTCGCGCAGCGGCCAACGCGCGCAGGTCGGGCCACCGGGTCAAGACCGCAATCGCGGTCGGCCACGACCCGGCGAACGCCGTCCACACATCGGGAAACGCCCACCGCGCCAACGAGATCAGTCGCCGCCGCGCCCGATTCCCGTCGATGACCAGCTTCCCGCGGCGCACGACCGCGCGGCGCAGCGCCAACTCCGCCGGCAGGGGAGGGTCCAAGGGTGACAGCGCGAACACATCAGAGGCCAGCGACAACACGTCGGCGTCGATCACGTCGGACTTGAGCTTGCCTGAGATCGCTCCCCTCAACCGGGCCGAGTGCCGGGTCCCGACCAGGGACAGGTCGCAGCCGGCGCGTTGCAACGCAACATGAAGACCCAGCCACGTCATCGACGTCGGCTCCGCAACAGCGACCACACCCGGGAACACCGACAGCCGCTCCCCCAGACGAGACAAGCCAGCAATCGTGGGTGGGACATGGAAACGGGACAGCTGCACCTGCCCGTCGGACAAGGTCGCCCGGATCGTGACGTGATGGTCGGCGACCACCGCAGCATCGACGCCGACCTGAACCCGCCAGCGCGGGATCGGTAGGGTGAACAAACACGAGGGTTCCTCCGTTCGCTGTGAACGACACGACCCCGCCGGGCCCAACCACCGGCCAGTGACTCCGCACGACGGGCATCGTCTTCCTGGACGGGAGAACCCTCGTCCCCGTCCTCAGACAGTGACGCGCAGACACTCCCGCTCATCGCCACCCAGCGACCGCAACCAACGCCACAGTCGGCGAACCCACGCTTGTGCGTGATCCGGTGCCACCCAAGACGAGTCACCCGCGTGGCAGGTCCACGCCTCGGCCACCAATTCCCTGAACCGGGCCAGCCTCGACCGGGAGAGTCGACCCCAGAGCCCACCGATCTCTTTCACGAGCCATCACGCTCAGCCGGATAGCGGCGAGACCCGGAGCCTCCTCCCACAGCCACCGTAGCGACCACCACCCGTCACCAGGAGGCACTCCAAGTCATACAAGCCGGAAAACTGCTGGGGAACACCCAGCGACACGAAGTCAGACAAGGAAAAGAAGCCAATCGTTGGTGTCTTGCACGGCGCGCTCAGCTTGATCCGGCAGGAGGCCGGTGCGGCGCGGCCAACGGAGCCAGAGGCGTCCGATCACCGACGGCCCGCAGCAAGACTGGGCGGGCCAACTCTTGAATAGTAGGGCATGGGACTAGAAATGAAGAATCCGGCGGCTTCCGCAGCCTAGGCGGTCTCGAGCATGGCGCTCGCGGATCCGGGACAGCCCCGCATCCGACGATAGGCGCCAGGCGTGAGCCCCGTCTCGCGCCGGAAGAAGCGGGAGAAGTTGGACGAGTCGGAGAAACCGAGCGCTCGCGAGACCCCACCGAGCGGGAGATCCGTGGTCATGAGGAGGGTTTGGGCGGTTTCGGCCAGCTTCTGGTCGATAATCTGGCGCGGCGGAGTGCCGACCTCCTCGTAGCAGATCCGTCGCAGCGTCCGCGACGAACAACTCAGGGCCTTCGCATACTCATCGACGCTGAGCATCTCACCGCATCTCTCGTCGATCATGCGAAGGAAGGAGCGCACGAGCGGGTTGGGGGCGTCGTCGGCCGGCCGAACTGCCGGCACCGCTTGGACTCGATGGATCAGGGCGATCAGCAGATGGCGCAGGAGTGCCTCACCATCGCGAGAATGCAAACCCGTGGGGGCATCCATGTAGCGGTGGTACTCGATCTCGAGCACTTTCCACAGGGCGCTGATCATCTCGAGATCTTCGCCGTCGAGGTACCAGGCCCCCCCGACCGAGGCGAGTTCGGCGCCGATGAAGGCGGACGAGAAGCAGATGTCCTTCCCCATGAACCTCGGCACACGCTCATGCACCACCCCCGGCGGCAACCACAGCAACGCTCCGGCGCGGTAACGGAACGACGTGAACTCAACCATCTGCGTGGCGCTGCCGTTGTCGCACAGCAACAGCACGTGGAAGTTCGTGCGCAGCAACGGAGCTTCGGGCAGCCTCGACCGGCACGAGCCCGCCAGCGTGTCTCCATGCACATCCAGCCCGAATCCCATCCGAACTGGATGCTTTGCCTCAATCGTAGGCACCGTTACCTGCGTCGCGCTACACACGTCGCCAGTCTAACTCAGTAATCATTCATCCGCCCCAATTTCGGAAAACTGGCAATGAGGCAGTCAGCCTTTCGGAATGACCACTCCACTGTGATGCTCACACCATGAACCGGCTTGTATGACTTGGAGTGCCTCCTGGTGACGGGTGGTGGTTGAGTATTTGACCGGTTGAGCGCCGTTGGTTATCGAGGCCTGCGGCCCGGGTCTGGGTGGTGTCGGGCCGGTCGTGTCCTGGCCGGTCTGGAGGATCGGTCGCAGGTGCGCATAACGGGGCGAACGGACCCGGACCAACGCGAGCCGGCAGGCCTCCTCCACCCTGGCGGCGGAGTAACGCCGCGTCAGGCGCAGCACCGCCAACGCCGCATCCAGTCCTTGCTCCTCGACCGGCACGGACTCGAAGATCCGGTTCACCACGGTCGTGGTGTCCTCCCCGATGCGTGCGGCCCACTCCCGCACCCGGGCGGCGTCCCACTGGCGGTAGCGGGGCCCCTCGGGCAGGTCGGCGTCGTGGGTGCGGTACTCGTTGACGACA